>JAGOUU010000100.1 GCA_018061105.1 Gammaproteobacteria bacterium | reverse complement strand
CTTGCAACCAGCCCCGTAGTAATGAGGCATTGCTCAAAATAAGCATCACCACGTTGAATAGCTTTTATGGGCAATCCATGATAGCTAAAAATTAATTTTTCATGCCGCGAATGGGTTGCCCATGAGTCTAAGATAGATTGTGCTAACGCTTTAATATATAATTTATTGTTATAAAAGCTATTAATATAACATACCTGAGGCAAATAAAATTTATCCTGATAAAATTTACTCACATGATCAAATACTGCCATGGTTGTAGTCGAAGAAAATTGGGGATAAAGTGGAATAATTATAAGTTTATCAACTGTATAGTTAGCATGTATTTGGGCTAAAGCTTCAGATATGTGAGGGGTAGAATAAGAGAAGGCATATTTAACAACTATCCCGTCATCATTAATTAGTGCCTGTAATTTTTGTGCCTGCAGCTTAGTATAATATACTAGCGGTGAATGGCCTTTATGCCATATATGGTTATATTGAACCAATAGTTTAGAAGGACGCAATAAAAGTATGATGCCATACAAAATAGGATACCATAAAATTCGAGGTAAATTAATAACTCGCTTATCACTTAAAAATTTACTTAAAAATTTCCGTATAGCACCCACAGTAAGAAGCTCTGGCGAACCTAAATTCACTAAAAGAATAACCTTTTTATGTGCGAGTGTTCGAATATTATCTGGTTGGTTATTCAAATTTATGTTCCTGTCCTTTAAATATCCGTATAATATTTACTTTATGCTTATATAAAATAAAACAAGCAATGACTAATGTGGCACCAAAATAAGAATTATTTCCCATTAATAAATAAGCGTATATAGGAGCTAAGATATTAGCAATTATAGCAGCTAAGGAAGAAGTTTTATAAATTTTAAATATAATTAGCCAGGTAAATATAAGTAACAATGCTAAATAAAAGTTAAAGCCCAAAATCACACCAATTGCGGTTGCCACGCCTTTACCACCCTTAAATTTAAAAAATAACGGATAAATATGACCTAACACAACTAAAATACCACAAATTGCTATAATTGCAGTGCCATCTTCAAGACTCATAAATAAATAACGCGCGATAATTACTACTATAAGCCCTTTTAATACGTCACCAGTTAAAGTTAATACTGCAGCTTTTTTATTCCCACTCCGCATAATATTAGTAGCTCCAGCATTTTTAGAACCGTAACTCCGTGGATCAGCCATTTTCATAAATTTGCTAATAATTATGGCAAAAGATAATGAACCTAAAACATAAGAAAAAATAAGTGCTAAATAAACCATATCCTAAAATTCCATTAATATTTAATATTGAACTGTACTTGCTGTTGATTAATATTCATGTTTACATCCTTGCTTGGCTGAATTGGTACAAATACTCCTCCCTGAGATTTTTGTAAACTATCTTTTACTTCCTTATCTTGTAATGTTGTTTGATTAGCTGATGTATCCTGACCTAAATAATTTTTATCAGCAACCGCATTATCTACTATATTAGTTCGATCGCCTGAGGCATCACTTTCATTATAAGTTAATGAGTGTACAATTTGATTATCATCATTTTTTTTACAAAAAACATTACCAGCATTATTTTGGTTGCGATTACAATACCAACTTTTAGTTGCGCTGCTATTACGTTTAGTTTCAACTAATGGCTTAACCGGAGCAGATCCCATCAACGCTCTGGATTCGTTGCTTTCTTTAGCTGGTACTAAATAATCAGGAATGAAATCAGATAAACCCAAAGCCATCGCATTAGGTATACAAACTACGAATAAAATAACCGCACTACCCAATAATTTCATCTATTTTTATACCGAAAATGAAGATCCACAGCCACACGTAGTTTTAGCTTGTGGATTTTTAATAGTAAATTGAGAACCTTCGAAAGAGTCTATATAATCAATTTCCGCACCAATTAAATATTGGTACGACATACTATCCACTAAAAATTCTACACTGTCTTTAACGAAGATAAAATCATCTTCGTTAACTATTTCATCAAAAGTAAATCCATACTGAAAACCAGAACACCCACCGCCAGTAATAAAAACCCGCAATTTTAAGTCTGGATTACCTTCCTCCTCAATCAGATCTTTTACTTTTTTTACTGCATTTTCGGTAAAGAGAATCACATCTTTTGTATCTTCTTTAGCAGATTTTTTATCCTCATCCTCTTCTTGGGCAGATTTATTAATACCTATGTCCGATTCACTATCAGTTAAAGAATCATCCGGATTTTTAGCAGTATATTCATCATTATTTGGATCAATTTCATCAATAATATCTGTTACCTTCTTTTCATTCTTAATAGCATCTAACTTAGCGTTACTATACTCAACTGCATTTGCCATTTTTTTCTCGTCCTTATTTTTTAATCTTTAATTATTCATGCTTTGTATTCTGGAATTGAGTTTATTTCCTAAAAGGCATTTATAAATCTCAATTATAAAAATCCCATTAACCCACGAAGCTCTATTTTAACATAATAAACACTAATCAAGGAATAGAAACCCAAATTTTTTCTTACCAAATTCAAAGATTATTACTATACTGTTCGTAATTGAAAGCTTGACTAAATGTTAATACTCAAAGTATTTGGATTCTGGGCTAGGAGGACTGCAATAAAAGGCAGGGGCTCGCCCCTCGGGGACGCGTCCCAAGTGTACGTTAAGTACATAAGGGGTTTTTTATAAAGTTCGACAACGTCCAGGATTCAAAGACGATGAGTATATATGCAAATAAAAAAACCTTCACTATTATAGCGAAGGTTTTTAAAGCTTAATTCTCATAAGCCTTGGTATCTAATTATTTAAATTATTATTTACTAACAATAGCTGCTGCCGCAACTTCCGCTGCAAAATCTACTTCCTTCTTTTCAATTCCTTCACCAACCACAAACATTGCAAAAGAATTAACTCGAGCTTGTTTACTAACTAAAAGTTTTTCAACACTTAACTCAGGATTTTTTACAAAAGCTTGCCCAAGTAAGGTAACTTCAGCAAGATACTTATTTAACCGCCCCTCAACCATTTTAGCAATAATTTCTGTTGGCTTACCCGAACCAGCTGCCTGTTGTTCGTAAATACTGCGCTCAGTTTCAATCTTATCTGCTGGAACATTATCTTTAGATACGCAAAGAGGCTTACTAGCAGCAATATGCATGGCAATGTCTTTCCCAAGTTCAGCATCTCCGCCTACCATATCCAATAAGACTCCAATTTTCTTACCATGAAGATATGTAGCCAACATTCCAGTAGTTGCAAAATGAGCAAACCTGCGTACCGAAATATTTTCTCCAAGCTTGGCAATTAATTCTTTGCGAGCTTCTTCTACAGTCTTACCAGATTCTAATTTAGCTCCACCAAGCGCATCTAAGTGATGTATACCATTACTCACAATAGCTTTAGCCACATCGTTAGCAAAAGCTATAAAACTAGCATCTTTGGCAACAAAGTCAGTTTCACTATTTACTTCAACTAAAGCCCCATTTTTACCATCATTATTAATATAATAGGCAACAACTCCCTCTGCCGCAGTTCTGCCAGCTACTTTACCAGCTTTGGCACCGCTTCTCACCCGTAAGATTTCTTCAGCTTTTTTAATGTCACCATTAGTTTCAACTAAAGCTTTCTTGCACTCCATCATTCCAAGCCCAGTCATTTCCCGAAGCTCTCCCACCATTGCAGCTGTAATATTTGACATTGTTTTATTCTCCTACCTCTGTATTTGCTACTATATCTGTGCTTGTATCTACCCCATCATTTGGTATGACAACTTTATTTTGAGCATCATTATGCTTAGAATTTTTATGGTTATTATTATTCTCTGAATTACCTTCTTGCTGATCGCTTTGACCATTAGCATCAGCTGTATTTTTTACACGACGAACTGTTTTAGCTTTATTCTCCGAATTACCTTCTACCATCTCTAATTTAGCTTGATTCACTAAATCAACAACTACATTTTCTTTAGCGCGTAAAATAACGTCTACAACGCATGTTGTATATAGCTTAATAGCAGCTGCTGAATCATCATTACCCGGGATTACATATTCTACTTTAGATGGGTCATTATTTGTATCAACTACTCCAACTACTGGAATTCCTAATTTTTGTGCTTCCTGAATTGCAATAGCATGACAACCAGTATCAATCACAAATAATGCGGATGGTAAAGCCTTCATATCAACAATACCGCCAATACTTGATTGTAACTTTTTAACATCACGCGATAAATCTAATAATTCTTTTTTAGATAAACCAGCATCTCCTGATTTATCTAACAGCTCCCGCTTAACTTCAAGTTTTTTAATTGATTTTTTAACTGTTTCGAAATTAGTAAGCATACCGCCTAGCCAACGTTGATCAACATAGGGCATACCTGCTCTCATAGCTT
>JAGOUU010000030.1 GCA_018061105.1 Gammaproteobacteria bacterium | reverse complement strand
AGGCGTTTGAGTAGTAGCTATATGTGTAGTTGTAGCTCTAGGTGCAAGTACAGGTATTGCTGGCGCAACGGTGCTTGTTGCTGTATTAGATTGAGCAGCTTGAGCTGGAGCTAGAGCTGGTAATGGTTCATTATTCCGCATAGCTACCAATCTTTCCATATCTTTTAATTGAGCTTTGATAATAATCAACTGATCTTTTAACTCTTGGATTTCTTTTTGTCGGGCTACTAATGCCTCAGCATTTAACAAGTAATTATTAGTCATATTAGAGTTTGTATTACCTTCAGATTGGGCATTAACTATTTCTAATCTTTTTGGCGCTGTATTTGCATTATTTACACTGAGAGTCGGAGTATTCTGATTTAATTGTTTATTAGACTTCATAATATCTTCTTTAATTGGCGTTAATTGGCTAAGATTATTATTAAGTCTAGTTTCAGTTTGCGCAGCTGGAGCAGCTGTTTCTGATGCGTCTACTACCAACAATCTCGTAAAATTATCATCGACCGGCGCAATACGAATTACATCCGGGGTTTGAGACGTTTGAGCTGTCACAACTGCCTCAGATGGAGCAGGAGCACCAGCCATAGGTTTTACTGTTTTTCTTTGGGCTATTACAGATCTTGTTACAGATTTAGACACAGTTTTAGACTTTGCTACAACGGGCACAGCCTGCTTAGAAAGCGTTCGAGCTCGAGTTGCATTTTTAGCCTTTGCTGTAACAACTGGTTTAGTTACAGTCCGAGTAATTTTTTTGGCGGCAACAACTGGCTTAGCTATGGATTTAGTAACAGCCTTAGTAACAGCCTTAGTGACAGTCTTATTATTTATATCATCAGCAATATTTACTGGATAAGAGCCTGTTAAATCAGCCTTATTAGAAGCAGTTATAGTTGTATCTGTTTTAGCAATAGCCGTCGCTTGAAAACGAGATTGCTCACTTTGAGCATAGATTTGGCGAGCCTGTTCAATACTGGGTATATTAAGTGTAACATTGCCTCTTAAACGGTGTTTATCACCGTTTACGAAAGCACTCTTATTGGTATTATATATCGCCACCATCATTTGTTGACGTGTGAGCCCAGGGGCAGTGTCAGCACTAGTAGCCCCTTCTGCTATTTCAGATAAGGTATCCCCTGGCACCGTTACTGTCGTTGTACCACTAGGAGCTTTGTAAACTACAATATTATTAGGTAACGGAGTTACAAGTTCGGTTTCAACACTTGTTGTAGGTTTGGATTGCTCTATCGGTTTTACAAGAGGCATAGATTGAGCAGGCTTTTCTAATATGCTATTTATAATATCATTATCTTGATAATCTTTGTACAATTCATCTGTTTGCTCTTTTTGGTCTGTTTGGTCTGTTTGGTCTGATCGAATAGTACCAACCCCATCACGCACTATTTGTTGACTTTCCTGTGTCGATGCTAATGAAAAATTACTGTCTATATTATTTTGAGTAGCAGATTTTGGTTGCTCAAAAGTAGGATTCTTCATTATAGTAATATATTCACGAGTCGCCTGCCCTTGAGGCCAATCTACAGTAACTAAAAAGCTTAAAAATTGAGTGGAAATAGGTTTTGGTGAAGTAACTTTTATATACCAATTATGATTACTATCTGAATAGGGCTTAAAAGTTAATTCATTATGAAAAGGTAATTTACGCAGGCCAACTTTTTTAAACTGGATATCATCAGCTAATTTTACTTTTATTTGAGATTGTTTGAGATCAACATTAGTATCTTCAAGTAAGATATCTGCATCCAATGGTTCACCGTACATAGAATTTGTAATAATTCTACCGAGGCTTAATGAATAACTTAGATTTGATGTAACTAGTAAGAAACTAGATAAAATTAAAAAATAATACTTGCTCATCCTTAAGCCAGCTATTCGCATAAACATTCCTATGTTTTATGTAAACTTTTTTTCTAACTAACTTTTATAGTTAATCGTTCACTTATAATACTTTTAGTACTATAATTAGTATAGTTTAATAAAAATCACTGACAAGTTTTTCAAGAATTTGAACGCTATTTAATGCTGCACCTTTTCTAACATTGTCAGCTGTTACCCATAAATTAATTCCTAAAGGATGGGAAATATCTTCACGAATCCTGCCAACATAAACCTGGTCTTGATTAGCTGCATCAGAAACTGCCGTTGGGTAACCACCGTTTTCATCATCAGAAATAACTTCTACGCCCGGAGCGTGTTTTAATAAGTTAATAACCTCTTCTCGAGTAATTTTATTTTCAGTTTCAATGTGTACAGCCATACTATGACCTAGAAAAACTGGCACTCGAACAGCAGTAGGATTAACCAGAATCGTTTCATCATTGAAAATTTTCTTAGTTTCCCAAACCATTTTCATCTCTTCACGAGTATAATGGTTATCTAAAAACTCATCAATTTGAGGGATAACATTAAAGGCAATTTGTTTTTTAAATACTTCTGGCTTATATTCCTGCGTGTTTAATAAACTAACAGTCTGTTCAGAAAGCTCAGCTATACCTTTTTGGCCTGCCCCAGAAACTGATTGATACGTCGCAACATTTATTCGTGTTATCCCTACTAAATCATAAATAGGCTTTAGTGCTACAACCATTTGCATAGTCGAGCAATTGGGATTAGCAATAATTCCATGATTACGGTAATCGCCAATTGTATTACCATTTACTTCTGGGACTATCAAAGGGATCTCGTCATCATAACGAAAACAGGAAGTATTATCGATGACAATAACTCCAGCTTGTGTTGCTATAGGAACGTATTGTTTGGATATATTTCCACCCGCTGAAAACAATGCAAAGTCTACCCCAGAAAAATCTTGTTTGGCTAGATCAACTACTGTGATATATTTATTTTTAAAAGATACTTTTTTGCCAATAGAGCGTTCGCTAGCCATCGGAATTAATTTATTGATAGGAAACTTGCGCTCTTCTAAGATCTCTATCATTGTTTGACCGACTAAACCTGTAGCTCCAACTACAGCAACATTATATTTTGACACTTTATAGCCCTTTAATAAAAAATTAATTATTCAATAAATACTGAAACTCTATTAATTGTTGCCTAGTTAAAACAAAAACTCCAGAGCCACCATGAGTAAAATCAAGCCAAATAAATGATAACTGGGAATAAGCTTTTTCTAAATTGCTTTGGGAAGCACCAACTTCTATTATAATAATCCCAGAATCAGTTAAATATTCAGCGGCATGTTGTAATATTTTTTTTACACAGTTTAATCCATCTATTCCAGAGGCTAAAGCACTGCGCGGCTCATGAGAATACTCTTCTGGAAGTAATTTCATAGCAGCTGCGTCTACATAGGGCGGATTAGAAATAATTAAATCATATTTCTTTTCTTTAGGGATATTGTCAAATAAATCCGAATGAATTAAATTTATTGTATCTGTATAACCATAATCAGATATATTAATTTTAGCTACTTCCAAAGCATCAGTAGATATATCTGTCGCATCAATCATTAGATTAATTCCTGACTCAACCAAACTGTTTTGATCTATAAATTGATTTGCGATAGCACAAGCAATGCAACCACTACCTGTGCCAATCTCCAAGATCCGTAAGTCTGTTAAAGCTAAATTTAACCAAGGCTGAAAATCTTGCTTAATTAATTCTGCTATAGGCGATCTAGGTATAAGAACTCTTTTATCAACATAAAAGTCCATATCTTTGAACCAAGCTTCATTTGTAATATACGGCAAAGGCATGCGTGTATTAATTCTTTTATCTAATAACTGATAAATTTCTTCTTTTTCGGAATCTGTTAATCGTGCATCAAACACTAGATGCAGCTGTTGTATAGGAAACTTTAAATAAAATTGCAATAAAGCTATAGCTTCATCCCATGCGTTATCCGTCCCGTGGCCATAGAACAATTCACTAGTTTCAAATTGCGTTACAGTCCAACGTAAGATATCTCTAATAGTATCCAGTTCGTCCATGAACTCTTCATAATGATGTTGATTCAAAGGCATAATATATTTACTTAATATTCAAATTTGAGACATAATAACTAAAAAACTAGGAAAAATATACAATAAAACATGGAAAATCAACTAGCTTCCAGCTTAACAAGCTTTATTAAAACCTCTTGGCAAGAATCTCAAGAATCTCAAGAATCTCAAGAATCCATAGTTAATAAACTAAAAGAATATATAAAAATACCCTGCAAATCTCCTGCTTTTGATACTAAATGGCAAGAAAATAAATACTTAGAACAATCAATTGATTTATTTAAAAATTGGGTAGAATCTCAGAATATACCCAATTTAAACTTAGAGATTATTAAGCTACCCAACAGAACTCCGTTATTATACATAGAAATATTACCCAATAATAATAATCTTGATACTATATTATTATATGGCCATTTAGATAAACAACCAGAAATGACCGGCTGGGATCCCGACAAAGGCCCCTGGACTCCTGTTATAACTAATCAAAAACTCTATGGCCGTGGAGGTGCCGATGACGGCTATGCTCTATTTGCTGCTATTACAGCCATCAGCAGTCTCAGTAAACATAATCTAGATTACCCACGATGTGTTATTATCATAGAAGCCTGTGAAGAAAGCGGAAGCTATGATTTGCCCTATTACGTTGATTATTTAAAAAATAAAATTAAAGAGCCTAAGTTAGTCATTTGTTTAGACTCCGGGTGTGGGAACTATGATCAATTTTGGCAAACGACATCACTACGGGGTAACATCGTAGGAGTCCTTGACGTTGAACTAATTAAACAAGGAGTCCACTCAGGTATTGCTAGTGGCATTATTCCATCTAGTTTTCGAATTGCTAGGCAATTATTAAGTAGAATCGAAAATGAATTAAACGGCGAAGTTATATTGCAAGAACTTTACTGCCCTATTCCCGATCAGCGTATATCAGAAGCTAAACAAACTGCAAAAATATTAAGTAAAAGTATTTACAGCGAATTCCCCTTCTATGACGGAGGCACACCAGTTACAGATGATTTCGTTGAATTGTTATTAAACCGCACTTGGCGACCTCAGTTATCTATTACAGGCGCTGGCGGCTTGCCAGATATAGGTCAAGCTGGAAATGTATTACGACCTAAAACTAGTTTGGTTTTATCAATGCGTTTACCTCCAAATGTCAACTCACAACAAGCAGTAACTATTTTAAAACAAGCTCTAGAAACAAACCCACCTTATAATGCCAAAGTTACTTTTACTATCAATAATAATTCTGCGAATGGCTGGAGCGCTCCTATTACAGAGCCATGGCTAAAATCATCAATTGATCAAGCATCTCAATTAGCTTTTGGCAAACCATCAGCTGCATGGGGGGAAGGTGGAACAATACCATTTATGGCTATGCTAGGTGAAAAATTTCCTAAAGCTCAATTTGTGATTACAGGTGTATTAGGGCCACAGTCTAATGCTCATGGACCGAATGAGTTTTTGCATTTACCAATGGCAGAGAAGTTAACTTTTTGTGTGGCTTATATAATAAATAAGTTTTGTTTAAACTAAAGATTTTTTATCTTTACCCAATAAAAAATCCAACTTAGTATATCTCATATACCCATCAAGATTTTCTTTATAAACATGAAGATCAGTATCTAATTGCTCAGCCTGGAGCAAGAAATCCACTCCAGAATTATACATATAGCCTAGATACTTAATAAATGGATCATCCGCAGACAAAACAATCTTATGGGGAATATTACTTTTTGGCATATATATGTTATTAAGTTGGTATATCTAATATATTCAATATAACCGATAACTTAATATTAATCCAGGCAAGCAGCCTCTATAGCATTAGCCCGATTTACTGCTGCTTGCAAGGCTTGTATATATAGTTCTTTTTGTGTATCAGGATCTAAAACAGTAATAGCAGCTTGTGTTGTACCATTAGGAGACGTAACTGCTGCTCTTAATTCACTAGGAGAACTTGTAGCTGTAATATATAAACTATTAGCACCCTTAATAGTCTGAGTAATAAGTTTTTTAGCAATTTTAGGACAAATTTTAAAATTTTCTGCAGCTGCTAGCAGGCTTTCACATAATAAGAATATATACGCCGGCCCACAACCACTTATAGCCATCATAGCAGTAATCTCTTGTTCCGTTTCTACCCAAAAAACTTCGCCTAAACTAGAAAATAATTTTTCTGCATTATTTGAATATAATTTTGAGTACAAAATAGTTGCTCCCATATTAATACTAACCGGAGTATTAGGCATGGCTCTTATTATAATAGTTTTAGGCGGTAACCATTGTTCTAGCTGATTTATACCAATACCGGCTGCTACAGAAATAATGAGAGTATCTTGTTTAATGTAATTATATACTTGACTGCAGGCAGTTTTAATATGATGGGGCTTTACAGCAAGAATTATTATATCTGGTGCGTTTATAATTGATTGCTGAATATTAACTAAATATAAGCTCTCCAATTTTTCTAACTTTGAAATATTATGATCAAATACCGTAATATGTTTTGCAGGAACAAAATTTGCATTAACTAAGCCAGAAATTATGGCACTAGCCATGTTCCCGCCGCCTAAAAACAATAATTGCTGATTAACTGACAATCTAGAATCTCATTTAATTATGATATATACATATTTGAGATTCTACTACTGTCTTTTAATTTTTAAAAGAGTACATTACGAGCCCCTTCGAGGAGGAGGTGGTAAAGAAGGCTGCGGCGAAGCATCTGGAACTGGAACAACCGCAGCCCCTCTAGCCCCTTCAGCTCCTTCAGCCAAAGCTACAGCTGCAGGAGAAGTCGGAGGTGGGAGAGCTGCTGGAGCAGCGCTGTCTTTAGCAGCCACAGGTGGTGCTGGGGGGGCATCAAGTTGAAGTCGATCATCGGCCTGCTTTTGTTTATCAGCTTGTGGCTTTGGTTCTGGTTTTGGTTTTGGTTTTGGTTTTGGTTTTTCTTCAGCTTTCTTTTGTGATTCATTTTCCTCTTTCTTTTTTTGCTCTAAATTGTCAACTGCTTGTTTTGCAGCCTTAAGAGCAGCTTCGTGCAGAGGAATAAAAATCTCTTTTTTGATCGTCTTAGCAATCATCGTTGCTAATTTTATCCATGGGTTATCTGAATTGACATCTATTCCGTCCATTGACTTTTTGGCTGCATCAAGCGACCGCTCACATTGTTGTACTGCCTGTTTTGCTTCCTCTAATTTTTCTTCTGTGGTTTTAGGCTTTTCTTCTGACGGGTTTGGCGCACGTTTGATACTCGCCTCATAAGCACGCTTGCCATCTTCTACTTCTTTTAAGATATTACCAATATCTGCTACTTTTTCTTTTGCTATAGGGTCACCCTTGCGTAATTCTGCTTCTATCATCTTTAATTGAGCTTCTACTTCAGTTTCTCCAGGTCGCAGAGTACGGCCGTCATATCTTGCACCCATCTCCTCCTCGTTGAGATCTCCTGATGCTCGACGGGCAGAGGTTGGAGCTGGACGAGGTGCAACATGTTGATCTTTAAGAAAGTCTATTAACCCACGCACTCTTTCCAATAGACTTTGTCGCTGCTCATCGGTTGCGAATAATCCGTCAGGTGCTGGACGGCCACTCGCAGCAGTCCTAGGACCCTCAGGCTCTTGTCTTATATAATTAATATAATTAAAAATTTTCATAATCTACCTCTCGTTAGCCCACTAATTCTGCTTGCTTCTATTTAGAGCCAGCTATATTTTTTATTTCAAAACTCTCTGGTTTATAACTTTCTATAATAGCCGGTCGCTTCTGATCGTTTAAATTTAAAAAATCATTTAATCTATTCATACACTCATCAATTTTTTGAGTAATCTTTTGAGTTAACTCTGGCCCCTTACTACTAGCATCAACTAGATTCATATAAGCTTTAAGTGCTTGATTTGGTTCGTCTTGCATAAGTGTATATATCTTTATCTATATGTTTAAGTATAAACTTCAATAATTAACCTTAACTTAAGAAATATTATAAAAGCTTTTACAGTTTTATTTTAGCAGATAATATTGGTTTAATATTATCTAATTAACGTGTTGAATTTTAGCCATTATATTTATATGATTGTAGCAGCTAATGTAGGGGCGACCGGCTGTTCGCCCTATGAATCATACAAATAGATAAATGGCGGTAGTTATGAAATACAATTTGGAGAAATTGTTAAAGTATTATAATGCCAAATAGATTTAGTCAGTTTAGCAGATGTCGTTCGTTTGCTAGAAAGAGATCCGGTGAAATTAATTAAGTAATATTAAAATTTAATAATTAAAATTATAGCTGGATTTCTTTTACTGGAGCAAAAGTTTTTCGGTGGATGGGGCAAGGGCCAAGTTTTTTTAAAGATAATAAATGGCTTTTAGTCGCATAGCCTTTATGTTTAGCAAAACCATAACCAGGATACATGCTATCTAATTCCATCATTTCACGATCACGAGTTACTTTGGCTATGATTGAAGCAGCACTGATAACACTTTCAGTCAAATCGCCACTGATTATTGCTTTTGCTGGTATATTTAAATCTTTAGGAATAAATTTACCGTCTATTAATGCTATATCTGCTTTGATTTCTAAATTATGTATAGCACGAGACATAGCTAATAGACTAGCGTGAAATATATTAAGTTGCTCAATTTCGAGAACCTCTGCTCGTCCAATTGCATAGCAGATAGCTTGTTCTTGTATAGCAAGATATGCTGATTCACGCTGCAGTACAGATAATTTTTTAGAATCAGTGAGAAATTTTATATCATATCTATTTGGTAGTATTACCGCTGCTGCTATCACAGCTCCAGCCAAAGGACCGCGCCCTACTTCATCTACGCCTGCTATAAATTTATATTTGTGAATATTTTTATTGTTCTGTGTTTGCATCTTGATAAACTTTTTGTATTGTCTTTAAGACTGTTTCAGAATGAGAGATATTACTAGGGCATATGTAGTCTTTTAGCTCTACCCATTTATTATCTAAATCATTTTTATGCAGTTCTTTTTCTACAGCTACACACAGATTATCAGACGTTACTTGATCTTGCAAAAATTCTGGTACTAAAGGTTGATTGTATTTTATATTAGATAAAATATTTGGCATAGCTATGTAGGGAATTTTTATCAACAACCTAAACAACAGCTCGTTAAATTTAGACACTTTGTAAGCGACAACCATGCGGACACCTAATATAAAAGCCTCTAATGTAGTCGTTCCTGAAGCACATAATATTAGATCAGAAGCACGCATAATAGAATGTGAGTTTATTTTATCTGAATATAAATATAACTTAATAGGATAGATTCTAAGTTTATATTGATATCCCCTAGCATTTAAATAAATATAATAAATACTATCCCAAATATGAGCTAATTTTTCACTCACTAAAGGCACCAGAAAAATATAGTTATTATTTTTTTTAGATAATTTTTCTGCTGTTTCTAAAAATGTATTCGACAAACTATTTAATTCACTGGCTCTACTACCTGGAAATAGACTTATTATATTTTGGTTATGATTGATATTAATATTAATTATTTCTGAAATCTTAGCTTGTTCAAAACTTTTCTCAAGATCGGTTCGCCTGTGTAAGACATCTCCCAACGGATGACCAACAAAATAAGCAGAAATGTTTTTATCTCGGTAAATTTGTTCTTCAAATGGGAAAATACATAATACTGAATCTGTAGCTTTAGCTACTTTATAAATACGTTTTGGTCGCCAAGCCCAAACAGTAGGGCTAATATATTGAAATATTTTTATATTCAGTTTTTTTTTAAGAGCAATTTTTTTAATTTTTCTAGCTACGACCAAATTAAACTCCGGCGCGTCGATACCAATATATAAATCTATATGAGACTCTAGCAAGGTCTTAATTAATTTATTTTTTAGCCTTATTAACTCTGGCAATTTTTTTAAAATATTAATAAAGCCAATAATAGACAACTTTTCAAGTGGAAATACCGATATTAAGCCAGCAGCAAGCATTTTGTGAGATCCGACGCCAATAAATTTAGCATTAGGATAAACAGTTTTTAATTGAGAAATTAACAGGGCGCCATAGTTATCACCAGAGTGCTCCCCAGCGACAATGGCTATGGTTTTAATATCTTGCATAGATTATCTACTTATCTATACTATCTATACCTATACTGTTGTTATCTAAGGATACCGCGTTCAGACTTCTTGATAAAGTCTATTAATTGTTTTATTTCAGGTATATCGCTATATTGTTTATCAAGTTCATGGCAAGCCGAAGATAAAATAGCATCACTACGAAAAATTAATTTATAAGCATTACGAAGAATTTTTATTTTATCTTCACTAAATGCACGTCTTCTCAAGCCAATAACATTGATACCACGTACAGTTGGCTCTGCCCCAGCGACTAGCATAAAAGGGGCAATGTCTTGACTTACCGTACAACGCATCCCTAAAAAACTATGTGAACCAATACGACAAAATTGATGCACACCAGCAAAGCCACTCATTGTAGCAAAATCATTTACGATAACATGTCCGGCTAAAGTAGCGTTATTAGACATAATAATATTATTGCCTAAATGGCAATCATGAGCGATATGAGAATACGCCATAATAAGATTATTATTACCAATTTTAGTAATCCCACCGCCATAAGAGGTACCGCGACTGATAGTAACATACTCACGAATAGTATTATTATCTCCTATCTCAAGGATAAAAGATTCCTCACGGTTATAGCGATCCTGCGGATCGATACCTACAGAAGCAAAGGGATAAATTTTATTATTGCGACCAATTTTAGTAAATTTATCGATAACAACATGATCAGAAACAGTGGTATTATCACCTATAGATACTTGCGGTCCAATTCTCGTCCAAGGACCAATATAGACATTTTCACCCAACTCAGCCGAAGGATGTATAATAGCTGTATCGTGGACTACTGTAGAAATAATATCACTCATTTTAACTTACCTATTTATTCCTCAATATTACGATACGCTGACAACATTTCAGCAGAGCATACTAGCTGATTATCGACAAATGCTTGAGTAGAAAATTTTGCTAAATCTTTTTTTATTTTTACTAATTTTCCTTCTAGAATTAGCTGATCCCCTGGTTCTACAACTTTTTTAAATCGAACATTGTCCATACCAGCAAATAAAAAGATGCCGTTATCTGGTTGAGTATACCCATTGAAACATTTATGCTCCATAGAGTATATAAATAATAAAGCACAAGCTTGAGCTAAACTTTCTAAAATAAGAACACCAGGCATAACAGGTGTATTAGGAAAATGTCCTTGAAAACAACCTTCATTGCCAGCAACATTTTTTAAAGCAGTTATAGATCCCCCTGGTTCTAAGCTTAAAACGCGATCAACTAATATAAAAGGATATCTATGAGGTAATCGTTTGAGAATATCTCTTATTTTAATATCAGTTAGTATGGTGTTATTCATTTAGGTTTTTATTTTACTATTACTATTATTTAAACTTTGAGTCTTTATTAATTTTTTTAAGTGAACTATATATTTATCCAGATGCTCTAGATGCACTGTCAAGCGTCGCCATTTTAAATAAGGAATAGCAGGTCCAGTACCTGAAGCATAAAAGCCTCCCGGCTCTTGAATAGATTGAGCTATAGTAGAAAACCCCGCTAATTTTACTCCATTAGCAACATTTAAATGACCAGATACAGCGCTACCACCACCAAAAGCGCAATTTTCACCTATTTTTGAACTGCCTGCGATACCTACTTGAGCGGCTATAATAGTATTTTTTCCAATAATGACATTATGTGCTATTTGAATTTGATTATCCAATTTAACACCATCTTCAATAACTGTATCTTCTACAGCACCACAGTCTATAGTCGTATTTGCTCCAATTTCAACATTATTGCCAATTTTTACAGAGCCTAACTGTGGAACTTTAACCCAAGATTTATCATGATTAAAAGCAAAACCAAATCCATCAGAGCCTATTATAGCCCCACTATGGATAATAGAATTTTTACCTACTGAGATATCATCATATAAAACAACTTTAGGATAAATTAAAGTACTCTGATCGATAAAACAATTATCACCTACAGTAACTCCAGCTTTTAAAATAACATCATCTGCAATAGTGACGTTATTGCCAATAACAACATATGGGCCTAGACTGGCGCTAGACGCAATATTACAATTGCTGCCTATAATTGCAGTAGGATGAATCCCAGATTTATTTGAGGATTTTTTTAAAAATAACTTGGCTATCTTAGCATAAACCACGTGAGGATTGTCATTGATCAAAGCAGCAGATTTTATCAAACCAGCATTTTTAGACGAGACAATAATTAAACCAGCCTTAGTTGTTAATAAATCATCACGATATAACACATTAGTATAAAAAGATAAATCACTAATGGTAGCATTAGCCAAAGTTGAAACACCAGTAATCAGAAGTTCAGGATCTGCGTTGTTTAATAATAATCTACTAGAACTATAGTCAGCAAGATCCTGCAGTTTAAATTGTTTTGAATCCAATTTTAACATTATTTTTTGTTCGCATTCTTGGCGGCAACTGCTTGCTGGTAATTAGTAACAACTTGCTGAGTAATATCAAACTTAGGATCAACATATAAAGCAATATTTTTCGCTATGACTAAGTCATATTTACCGTTCGCAATTCCGCTTACTACTCTCATTAAGTCATCTAATTTTACTTTTAATTCATCTTGTCTTTTTGTTAAAACATTTTCTTCGTATGTTTTTGCTGCAGCCTGTAAAGCATTTTGCTGATTCACTAATGACTGTTTTAATTCGTTAACTTGTGCCACACTCATGATGTTTGCATCTTTTTGCAGTTTTAATTGATCAGCTTTAAATTTATCAGCCATTTTTTGCAGGTTTTGCTGCTGGCTTGTAAATTGACCTTGGAGCTTAGTATTCACTTCGTTCATAAACTGCTGTTGAAAAGTCGTTACGTCGACTACAGCAATATTTGCCGCAAAACAATTAGTCATCAAACCCATTGTAAGGGTAGCTAAACTGGCCAGTACAAGCTTATGAAGTGATTTCATGTTGTTATCCTATTTTTACAGATTATAGATTATACGATATAAATTACCTGTTTTCTAGTTCTCTCTTAAATACCTATAAATACCTAAAAACTTGAGCCAAAAGAGAAGTTAAAACCTCTTAAATGGTCGTTTGTCTGTTTCTTCAAAGGCACAGCATAACTTACATTTAAAGCACCTATCGGTGAAAGCCATTGAATAGCCGTACCTGCTGAGGCCCGCAATTCACCCAAATCTACTCTATGCTTAAAAACGTTCCCAGCATCTACGAAAATAGACGGTCGCCATGGGGCATTAGTTGCAAATAATCTTGGTAAAAATAACTCTGCTGTACCCGTGAGCTGACTTGAGCCACCAAAAGGTTCATTTAAAGAATCTCTAGGACCTAAAGAATTTTGAACAAAACCTCGTACACTTCCTGAACCACCAGCAAAATAATGGTCAAAGAAAGGAAAATGATCCCCTCCATAACCACTACCATAGGCAATGTTAGTTTTAAAATGAAGCACAAATTCGTTATAGACGGGTAAATACAATTTAGTTGTATTATAGGCAGAATAATAAGTTAACCCACTAAAAGGCAGCGTAATCATAGCACCTAACTGATTACTCCATCCAGATGTTGGTAATATCATGCGATCTAATTTACTATGACGCCAATTTGCGCCCATCGGAAATAAATTAAAAGAATTATCATGTTTTGTTACAAAATCACGTATTTGAGCTGAAGTATTTTTTTTTGATATAATAACTGTTTTATTTTGGATACCAAGCGAAGATCCAATTGAATCATATAAAGTAAGTGGTAAATTTAAACTTGCATCAAAGCCATACTGATCAAGCCTATAGTTACTTATATCAAGCTCACCTAACTTCGTTTTACTGTAGTAGACATTGTACCCTAATCCTATGCCATCTATAGTAAAATAGGGATCAAAGTACTTTAAACCAGCATTTATAGTAGCAGGACTTTTATTAAAGTCAGCAGAAACACTTTTTCCAGTCCCTAAGAAATTATCTTGACTAATGCCAAGATTGAACATAACACCTTCAGCTTCTGAGTACCCAACACCACCATTTAAATGACCAGTGCTAACCTCCTCCAAAGTATATTTCAAATCAACTTGATCATTATTTCCTGTCACAGGAACAGTTTCGACATTTATGTCTTTAATATATCCTAATTGATATAAGCGCTGCTTAGATAATTCAATTTTTTCTCGAGAAACGAAACCACTTTCCATTTGCATAAGTTCACGACGTAAAACTTCATCTTTAGTTTTGATATTACCAGCAAAGGTAATTCTGCGTACGTAAACTCTATTGCCTGGAGTAACAAAAAACGTTACACCAACAGTTTTGTCAGTAAAATTTATATTTTTATTAATATCAACTTTTGCTAAAGAATAACCAGCTTGACCTAGGTTATTTAATATTGCAGTCTCTGACTCGGTAGCTTTCTTTGCTGAGTAAATTTCACCTGATTGTAACGTAATGAGCTTTTTTAAATCTGGATTAATAACGCTGTATTTACCACCAAGATTTATTTTTCCAACTTTAAAAGATTCGCCTTCAGTAATCTGAATAGTAATGTAAACATTTTTCTTATCAGGCGTTAAAGATATTTGAGCATCATTGATCTTAAAATTTAAATAACCTCTATTTAAGTAAAAAGATTTAAGCTTTTCTAGATCACCGGCTAACTTTTGTTTTGAGTATCTATCACTCAAAGTAAACCACGAAATTAATCCGCCTTCAGACAAACTAAAATCTGTTAACAATACTTGATCTGAGAATTTTTTATTTCCTATAATTTTAATTTTTCTAATCTTAGCAACACGTCCTTCCGAGATATTAATAACTAAACCAATACGATTTCGCTCCAATGCTTTTACATCTGTTTTAATTCTGACAGCATATTTCCCTTGACTTAAATATTGTTGCTCTAATTCTTGAGTAACTTTTTGAACAGTAAATTCATCAAAAGTACCACCGTCTTTTATATCGACACCTGATAAAGCCTTATTCAAAACCTCTGTATCCATACTATCATTGCCAACTATTTTAATAGTTGCAATACTTGGCTTTTCTTTTACATAAATTAAAATATTATTATTATCTCTATTGATAGTAATACTTTTAAAATAACCTGTTTTATAAATAGATTTTATATACTCACTTGTATCTTCAGTATTAAAGTTTTCACCAATAGCCACCGGCAGTGCATTTAAAACAACTCCATCGTCAACTCGCTGGAGACCAAATATTTTAATATTATTTAATTTAAATTCAGCAGCATAAGCAGAGGTACAGGTATAGCCGCAAGAAGTCAAAAAGAATAACAATAAAGCTAGCTTATTTTTCATATAATTCTAATATTATTTAAATATTTAATCTACCAGTACATGATGTCATTATAAAATGCAATACCCATTATAAATGTTAGGCACAATACACCAATTACAACTGCAATTTTTTCCGCCATCAATGAAGGCGTCTTTCCAGTTATCCATTCATAAGAATGATACACTACATGACCACCGTCTAAAACAGGAATTGGTAAAATATTTATAACTCCTAAACCTATACTGATAATACCTAAAAAACTTAAGAAATCAGCTATACCTAGTTGAATTTCTATAGCTGCAGCTTTTGCTACCATGACTGGACCCCTGACCGTTTCTAAACCTAAATGCCCAACAAAAAGCTTATAAATCATATAAAAAGTCTGCTGAATATAATATACAGTTCGTTCTAAAGATTTCTTAAAAGATTCTAGAAAACCATAAGTCTGTTTTTTTAAGTAAAAGGGGTATTTAAACGCCACCCCAAGAAATCCTAATTTTGTCTTAGGATTAGTACCAATAGTAATATCATAAGATTTTTTTACATCTTTACGTAAAACATCAATAGTCATCTGAGTCTTAGGGTTATTTTTAATAAAATTAATAAAACCAGACCAATCAGTAATAATTTTATTATTGTAACCAATAACCAGATCTCCTGGCTGTAATCCTACTAAATTAGCATCTACAGGTGGCTGTAATGATTCTATTGCTAGCTGATTTTTCTCTTTAGGCAGTAAACCTAAACCTAACCCCGTACTTACTGGTTCTTTATTAAGATCCACTTGCCAATTTTGTACGCTGAGTTGATATGCATGAGTGTTTAAATTATTTTTTGAATTAATTTGATCTAAAGCTTCAAAATCTTTGGTTATAACAGTTATCTTATGAGAAGTTCCAATATAAGCCGCTAACGCAATCTGTAAATCTTCTATTGAATTAACTTTAACATTATCAACTTTTATAACTTCTTGCATTGGTTTCATCCCAGCTTGTTCTGCAAGAGAATTTGGTACTATATATTGTATAACCGGTCGTTCTACCTCTATCCCAATAACATACATAAAATAAAAAACTATAAAAGCTAAAATAAAATTAAAAACTGGCCCAGCACTAACTATCAATATTTTTTTCCATGGGGCTTTGCGATTAAAAGCATAAGATAACTGATCGTTAGGAACTGGAGCTTCTCGCTCATCTAACATTTTTACATAGCCACCTAACGGTATAAGAGACACACTAAATTCTGTGCCTTGCTTCGTAGTTTTTTTAATTAATTTAGGACCGAAACCAATTGAAAAATTTAAAACCTTTACTTTAAATAATCTAGCGATTAAAAAATGTCCATATTCATGAAAAGAAACTAGAATACTGATAGCAATAATAAAGGCAAAAATTGTAAAAAAAAAATTGTCCATAATAGTTTATAATTTTTAAATCAGTTAAATTAATTAAATTAAGCCAAATAATTTTAAACAAAAGCAATATATTGGCAGCGCTGAGATTAAACTATCAAGACGATCTAAAATACCACCATGCCCTGGCAATAAACCTCCAGAGTCTTTTACGGTAGATACTCGTTTTAACATACTCTCAGCT
>JAGOUU010000029.1 GCA_018061105.1 Gammaproteobacteria bacterium | reverse complement strand
CGCTCACGAGCTGCTGCCGCTTCGCGCTCACGAGCTGCTGCCGCTTCGCGCTCACGAGCTGCTGCCGCTTCGCGCTCACGAGCTGCTGCCGCTTCGCGCTCACGAGCTTCTGCCGCTTCGCGCTCACGAGCTGCTGCCGCTTCGCGCTCACGAGCTGCTGCCGCTTCGCGCGCACGAGCTGCTGCTGCCTCTTCACGCGCACGAGCTGCTGCTGCCTCTTCACGCGCACGAGCTGCTGCTGCCTCTTCACGCGCACGAGCTGCTGCCGCTTCACGCTCACGAGCTTCTGCCGCTTCACGCTCACGAGCTTCTGCCGCTTCGCGTTCACGAGCTGCTGCCGCTTCACGCTCACGAGCTTCTGCCGCTTCACGCTCACGAGCTGCTTCTAACTCTGCTGTAAGAGCCTGTATTTTATTATGGGCTGCAAGTATTTGAGGAGTATATCTTTGAACTTTTGTATGCTGTTGCTCTTTAAGACGCCTTAAATGGCTATCTTCAGATTTAGACGAAGGGTTAATTAAGCCAGTTAAAGCTTTAATTGAGGATTCGCAGTGAGATTTAGCTTGTTCTAATGCCTTAATGCGATCTTGAAGTGAGGAAGAAGAATTAGGTAGTGGCCCTAACAAAGAATCCAATTTTTTGAAATTAGCTTCGCATAAAGCTGAGGCAGATTCTATTTTCTCTATTTTTTCTATTGTTTCAGGATCTAAAGCATCTTTAGAAAATTCATCAATAAATTGTTTAAAGTTACCCTGTGTTTTACCATGTTCAAGATTTTGCATAAATGCTGCAAGACTTGCATCAGATTCTAAAGCAATAAGAAAACCCATTGTTGTTAGCCTTACGTTCTTGAGATGCTTTGTTGCTAGCTCATATAAATAAGCTCTGTTAGTGGTTACCCATGTAGGTGCAAATTTTAGTGCTAAGTCAAAATTACCATTGATAAAATAGGCTTTAGCCATCAATATGTTAAAGTCTTCACGAGGACTTCTAAATGCATCAGGTAAAGATGGATGAAATAAATCAATTACAGTAATTTCTTGAACAGTAATATCTAACTCAGTAATATCTAAATCATCTTCAGCTGTTATTAATATTGCCTTGAGCTTTTTATCATCAGGAGATGTGTAAAAGGCTATTTTGTGCACTGGTTTTGAACCATATTCTAGCGGTGCGCAATGTTGAAACATTTGTAAGAAGTTTGGACTAATTTTTAATTCAGTTAGCGCAGGACTATATGCAGATGGTGGTAAAATTGACGAGTAATCAGGACAAGCATTAAGGTTAGCTATGGTGATTGAAGTAAAATAAGCTTGGTGGTGAAAAACTTCAGGGTCTTTATCACATATTTCTCTGCGCATTTCTGTTTCTGTCATCAAAGTTTTTTCAACTACTTGTTCGACTTGAACTTCCATAGATTGCCCGGCATGATCCATAATAGTCTCGCAAGGATGTGTTGTAGTGCTCGGTTCTTCTTTGAGTTTTTCTAGGGATTTTTTTATGTTTTCTAAGACGATGAATATTTTTCCTTTTGTTTCTTCTTCGGTTATAATTTCTTTAATTGCTTCGCTCCAAGTGTCTTGTATAGATTGGCTTTCTGGAGCGCGCGATTCATAAAATCTTGTAATACTAGTATCTATTTTACGTAAATATGTTTGATAGGATTCATTTAATTTATTGAATAATTTGTATTTTTCCTGAGCTGTGATTTCGGGAATGCTCAAGATTTGACACAGGGCGTCTGCATAAATGTTATTATATCTGGCTTTGATTGCTTTGAGCTTATCTGCTTCAACAAATGTCTTCTCATATTCTTCGGCATTGTGTAAAATCTCATGAATTGTAATAGGATCTGTAGCAGTTTTGCTATATTTTTTTTGCAACACCTGTTCAAGTTGAGAAGTAATGAGAACACGAAGCGTCTGACTCTCAGGTAATTGACGCATACGCATAACACCTTGCAGGATATCTCGGTGTAAGGTATGTCCATCAACAAGCACGAGTGCATTGGCATCTGTCATTTGTTTTATATCAACTCCAGTAGTATGTTGCTGATCATAATATGTAAAACAGGCATCTGGCTCGCAATTTAGTTTGGCAGCAATGTCTTTTTTATCCGTGCTTGGTAATTTTATTTTTTTTGTTATATCTGTGACATCTAATGCATATAAACAGTTATCAGTATCAAAAAATAAAATATATTTAATGTCTTTGTTTAGCTGAAGGCACTTTTCTGCTATTGCACAAGCAACTTCAAGATTACTTGAATCTCGAAAGCTTCCTGCAATGTCAATTAATGTTCTAGTTTCCTTTGTGGTACTTATAGAAAGAGTATTAATAGTGATTTTAATGTCTTTATCTGGTCCATATGAACTAACTGTTGTTTTTTCAGTATTTCTTAAGTTAGCTAAAACCTCAGCCTCACCAGATGTATCTGGGGTATAATGTTCTGTTATTCTAGGATGCATGGCCTGTAGGTTCCATGGAGTCCCTGTCATGCTGCTTGCGCATCCATAGAGACAAGCATGAGTTATTGCAGTTGATGTTAAAACATGAGAACTATAAGTCTGAGAAGCAAGACCATATTGGGCTGTACACAGTAGTCTAAATGCGTTAGAGCCATTTAATAGTTTAAGAACTTTTTTTATGTCGTCATTTTTATCAATATCAATTTTAGCTATGTCAATTTTTTCCGCTTCATCTGTAGACGGCGGACATAAAATCTCCTGTGCTCTTGTCATCAAACTAGGATCTGATAGACAAGATGCATAGAGACCTAATACGAACAAACGTCCAATTTCAAATGGTACCGGATTTAATAATGCTGATTGAAAGCTATAATTTATTTCTTCTATAATATTTGAAAATCTTGAGCCGTGTTTGGGTTTTTTTGCAGCCTCAAATGGTATAGTCACTAATCCATCAAATGGTTTGACTACCTTTTCAGGATTAGGTCTACCATAATGTTGGTTGTGCTTTCTGTTTAGTGTTGAAGGTAGCATGCTATGTATTTGTATCGAATAGAAAGCTAAAAATTTTTTGATAGCAGCTATTTGTTCGTCATTTAATTTTGTGTCGTTTTTATCTGTCCAAGAAGTAAGATCTGGATACTTAGCATCTTTATAGTTAAAAAACGTTTGAAGCTCTGTGCGAATTTCCGCTGTTATATTAACGTGCTCTTTTTCAAGAAATTTATATATAGGCGAATCTGTTTCATCTAAAAATTTTGTCAGCAAAGCTTTTGATATCTTTTCTTTATCTAAGTCATCACTAGAAAGAATTATGTCAACTAATGACATGCTGTCGAGTATGTTGCCTTTTCTTTGCAGGAATGCAAATATTTCACTACCATGTTTTATATACTCTGGATCGTATGGGGTGGGTGTGCCAGTAGCATACTGCAATTCTTTTCTAATATCAAAAGTTGTATCAGCTTCGTCAATTAAGGCGTCGCATTTATTTTTTAATAAGTCCAAAATTTTCTCTAGATTACATAGATTTTCAGTCCAATCTTTATATAATCTATCGTCGGATTCGTTTGGTGCAGAGGCTAAAATTTCAAAATATTTGAGCTTTAGCGATTGTATACTATCTGGCGTAGTTATTATATAATCACCATTTTGCAAAGTTTCTTGTAAAAAATCTAATATAGATAAACTTTCTGCTGATGTTTTGGCATGTGTACGCGCAAATATAAAAGCTTTACCTTGTTGGCCAAAAGCTTTCATTGTTGCGGCATTTAAATCAACTATATTGGTTTCGAATAATGATTTTGGAACAACAATAATAGGTAATCTATCGCCATCTGCTTTTTGTTTTGCTAGAATAGGCAATAATACTTTGGTTTTTCCTCCGCCCATGCGCATCTGAACAAACGAATGATAGCCGGAGTGTAATTGTCTTAAAAGATTTTGTTGTTTAACGCGTAAGCAAATACCACTCTTGGCTTGAAATACTAAAGCTGTTCTGTCAGCATGTCTGGAGCAATCAATTTGCGTGTTTTCCAGAATTGTTTTACTGTCTTGCAACAACTGTGCTAATAATTTTAAATTAATGCTATATGATTTTTTTTGTTTTTCTGTTCGTTGTTCTTGGTCTGCAGTAGTTTTAACAGTCTGTGCTTCAATTTCTTTTAAAGAGACTAGTTGAACTTTTAATTTTAAATAGTCACCAATTAGATTATAAATACTTTGAGTGGTCTCTTGATCAAACTCATATAAGATAGATTTATTATCGAGAAAAGCTTTTATTATACTATCAAGAGTGATCTGTTCACATGTTCTAGCTAAGATGGTCAATTTATGTTGTGCACTCAGATGTTCTTTAACAGTACTGAGTAAAGTTTGTTCTATATTCGTAAGAGCTGTTTCATAATAAGATAGATCTGCGTAAAGTTTCTCAACTATCGGGCGCATGCTTGGATAAGATTCTTCAGTTAGATCAGTTTCGGGTTTGAATAACTCCTCTAATACGATTATTTTTCGCGATAGTATTTCACTTACTTTCAGAACGGGCATAGTAAAGCTAAGCGTGCCAACAGCCGATTCGGTTGGTTGTTCTGGCTTTTTCAATTCAGCTAATCTGTTTTGAAGTGATTGACTCATTGTTTCAGGTTTTGCTTCAAGCTCTGAATTTAAGCTTGTGAAAATATTCAATTCTTCTGTTTTGCTCAGTTGATAGGAACTGGGTACTCTTCGTAGAACGCTCAAATATCTTTGATATTCTTTATGTAAGCTGCTGATTGCTTTTGTTGTAAATGTTCTATATAACTCAAACCTTTTGTATTTCATTGAACCATATTCTGGGATTGATCGAGGATCGTCTTGAAACTGCCAGCTTCGGCCAGATTGTAAATATGTAAGAATCATTGATAAGGCCCTACATCTGGCTGTTATATATTCATAACCATCACGTTGGGGAGTGAGTTGCAGAGGAGCAGACCATGGTAATTCTGATACGATGCAGTAAATCCATCTTAATTCATCGTTGGTACCATTAATCCCTCCCAGATCGTTACATAGTTTTAAAAAATCCATGGCTTCTGATACATTGCCCTTGCCAAGATGAAGATAAGCTAAATATAGAGCTTCGGCAGTATTACTGGGTGTAATTTTGTCTTCGGTAATATGGAAAGAATAACATTTTTCACTATCTGTAATATCTAAATCAGAGATATGTTGATCTATTTTTTCTATTTTGCCTTCTGTATCAAGCTGTAATACCTGCCAAGTAGAGCTTGTATCATCACGGTTATCTGTTATATAGCTTTGTGCAGGAAGTAAGATTTTTTTTCTCTCTGATCCAGAAGCATCAGTATTGCTTGATAAAATCAAAGCACTGTTGATGCCAGGTAGAACTCTACTTATGGCACTTGGTTTAGCGTCTAGCTCTAAGATATATCCAGATGAGCTTAAACATTTTACTTTTCTAGCTGTTATGTCTGCGTCTGTAGTAGCTAATTCAAAAACTATGCCATATCTTTTAAGATTGAAAGTTATAGTTTGTTCATCATCGGCGAGACAAATTTCAATATATTGTATATCTTCAAATAAGCATAATGTTTTAATGATGTCAAGCATGAGCGAATGAAGAGCGTCTTGTGTTGTGGTAAGATGCTGTAGGGTTAACTTTGTGTTTGCCAAAGAAAAGAAATTAAGTCCTCCTTTGATACTACGAAAAAAAAGATTCTGACTGCTGTGCAACTCGTATGTGTAGGTACTAGTTGTTTCGGGGTAAACTCGTATTTTAAATGCAGGATCAGTATCTCCATCTTTTTTTGTTTCTACCCAATATTGATGCTTTTTATCCATCATATATTTTGGCAAACTGTATTCGAGCGTTGGTGCGTCCTTTGGTATGTCAATGAACTGGTACCACGAGCTATCAACCTCTCTTTGAATGACATATCCTGTGCTGCTTTTAATCGCTCGAAAAGAGATCTTATTTTTTTTGTCTTGAAATGTGATTAATCTACCTTCATGCTGTACGCAACACTCAAAGTTTACACCTCTTCCAAAAATTTTTATATAATTTGTATCATGCAGTAAATTGTAAGGCAGTGTTGATCTTTTTGTATCTAAAGCAATAGCGTCTAAAAATTCATCTGTGCTAGCTTTCTCTCTGGTGCCAAGAGATAAATAATAAGTATTTAGAGCTCTATCTAGTTGATATCTAGTGCTTGTATCTAAACTGTCGGCGTGTTCTAATTCACCTAGAGATAATTGCTTAACTAATTCTTTTAATTCGTTTTTATCTCCGTCTGTAATATGGCCTTCTCTATCTTTTTGTATTTTGGCTTGCAGCACAATGAATCTTAAGGCTCTTATTTGATATTGTTGAGTCAAGTTTGGAGTAATATCACTAAAAATTTTTGATTCTAATAAATAATTATTTAATAAGTTATAAAATAGTTGTGTAATTTTTTCTGGATTTAAGCCTTGCTCAAGGGCGTATAAACTTATAAAAGTCAACATCTGTAGGTTGAACAAATAAGCAGATGTATTTAAAAATCTTTCCTTGCTAAAAAATACTAAATTTTCAGTAAAATATTCTGTAATAGAATCAAGTTTTATTTTTGCCGTTTTATCAAAATAGCTCTTTAAGTATAATGGCGTAAATATGACATGTTGAAAATATTGTTGATAGTCATGTTCAGATAGTTTTTTCTTGTCTTCGCCTACAAAAATACTAAGTAACATTTCAACTGCTTTTTGAGGGTTGCTATGAGGATAAGCTAAGCGTCTTGTTGAAATTTCTGCTGCTTGTTCATCTTCAGTATCAGAGAGTCTTAAGCTGTCAGAATATTTTTCAATGATATTATGGTTCCCACGTATATCCGCGCTGTCTCTGTCTCTATGATAGAGAAATAGATAGTGATATCTTTCTTTTCCCCAAAATGTTGCTTTTTTGATATCAGGTGTGACAATTGGCGGGAAACTATGAGTTATTAAATCCTCGCTACGAGAAAATATATTGCTCTCTCGTGTATATAACGGGCCGCTATATTTCACTATTTCAAAAAGGCCTTCAATCTCAACTAGATTAGCCGTAATATTACGGGCTCGATTTAGAGCAGTCTCAACAATTATGCAAACTTGGCAAAGTTTATCATATTTTTCGAGTAATTTTTTAAGAGATTCTTGAATGGCAGGAGTAGTTATTTTCTGTAGTTTTTCTGCTCGTTCGGATGCTGGTAAACGAAATAATGTTACAATGACGTACCAAACTTTTTCTTCATCGCTTCCCATGTACAGAATATCTATATCTATCCCTAGCGTTGTTATTACGGCATTTAGGATGCCTGCAGGATCGTTGCGCAAGATGTTATTAACATCGGATGTAAAATATTCTTTATAGTCATAATGGACATAAGAAGGATGATCTATAGCAGATAGTGCTCTTTGATCTATATCTGGTTGCATAGTAGCTGCACATGGGTTTGTGGGCTCAATTCTTAAATACTCGTACATGCTGTAGTTACGGCGAAGATAAAAATATGATTTGTTAGAATCAATGAGTTTTACGATATCTCTGTAAAAGGCATAAACACGTGTTGGTGGATTTTCTCCATAGATATCTCTAGCTACTTGTTGGTAATATTCTAATAGCTGTGTGAGCTCTTTAAACTCATCTAGACTCATTTGTTCGATAGTATCAGGTAGCTTGTATGCATCAAGTGCTGCGTGCATATTCTCTAATAATCTTATGAGATGGTGTTTTTTATAAGGACCTCTATCTAATATGCTACCTATGGCGTTAGTATATTCGGACATGTTAAGTGGGGTTCCAGAGTCTAATTTTGGAATTTCTGTCAGGGGTTTCCAGTCAGGAATATCTTTAGGGGATAGAGTGGGGATGGTTCCACAATATGGCGTGCCAAAGTGATCTGTAATTATAATTTCTCCAGGCGGGGATACAGAAAGTGTAGTTAGTGTCCTTTGTTTTTCTGAAACATACGTTAAAATTGATTCTATTGAGCCAAATATTTGAATGAAATCTGTTGCGTCAAGGCTTGCGAATTGTTTATTGATAAAGCCAGTAAAATTGTGAAGAGCATGAGATAACTGCTCTTTATGGCTACTGTCTACCAGTGTGCAACTTTCGGTTAAATATTCATCTAATAATGAGCGCTGTAGTGCATACTTTATTTTTATATATGCCATACGCCCCTCTTTGGTTGTATAGGCGTTCAGAATATCTTTTAAAACTTCATTAAAAGAGCGAACACTGCATGTGCTACTGTATTGTGCCCTTGTGATTGCATGTGAAGAAACCGGCAAGGCTGTATCAGCCCTAGATTTGCTAGTAGGTTTTTGAGTAAGAAGTTTAAGAATACCAGCTGCTGGAGGTGGCTCTGTACCTGACTTGGTGCATTCACCGGGAACTGCTGTTTCTTTAGAGCCTTTTTCTAAAATATCATAGAGAGCATGAGAATATTCAAAATCTGCGACGTTCTCACCTATCTTAGATTTGTATTCTTTAACGTCAATTATCTGGAATTTTAACAATTCAGCTAAAACTTCTTTTATTTTGTCCTTAGAAATTTTATATGTCTTTTTTGTGACAATTTTTTCTTTATAATGTTCAGATCCTGGGAGTGGGCCGATTCGAGTATGATATCTTTCTGTTCCTGATCCAGTATTAAACACATCTAATAAATAATCATCTTCATCTTGAGACAATTTATATTGCATAACATGACCAACTGGAGCGCGCCACCCTCCAGGAAGATAGCTGCTACAATCAGCACTAGTTGATGTAATAATCTGGTCGACCAGACTATCGACATTAGTTGATGTGCTAATTGTCTCTTTGTATTTGTTTCGAAAATCATCATAGTAGCTTAGTCTGCTAATACGGGAAACAACATCAGTGCGCCTAGTAGCAATTTCAAATGAAATATGAACTTGCTGCGCTATAACCTTCAGTATGGTACTAGCTGCCTGTGAATATGTAGTATCAACAGGGGTGGTGCTGGCACGTGGTGTTAATATCGCGGATAATTTGCCAAGATAATCCAATGTAGAGCCCCCTATGTCCAAAAGGGAGTCTTTAATGAGGTTATCGTTAAAAACTAAGGCTATAATCTGCAGATCCTGAGTGCTTAAGGGCATGATGTAAATATTAGTCAAATAAGTAATTTGTAGATTTTAGCAAAGATCTATGAATTTAAACTTAACAAGATATAAACAACAAGATATAAAACCAGTGCATTAGCCCTGATATAAAGCAAAGCATATTGACTTAGCTAGTTAAGTAAGTCTAGCAGCTCTAGTAGCTCGCTAGGGGACTGTATGGTTTTATCTGCTCCCCACGTATTGATATCTTGATCATAAGGAATATAACCGTAAGCAGCTAAAATAGTCTGCATATTTACAGCTTGGCCAGCTTGTATGTCAGTCAGGGCGTCGCCAATAAAAATACAGTTTTCAGGCTTAACATTGATGTTTTCACATGCTTTTAGCATTGGAGCTGGGTGTGGCTTAGCATGAGCTGTTGTATCTGCACATACTACTGTTTGACACTGTAGTTTATCCAGCTCAAATAATTTTATAATGGGATCGGTTAGACTAACTAATTTATTAGTAATAATTCCCCATGGAATTTTATGATGATTTAAAAAATTTAAAACTTCTGGAATGCCAGAGAATAATTTCGTATGAGTGTGTCCTAATGTATTATAAGCATTAATGAACTCTGCTCGAAATATATTTAATTGCGTTTCATGGTGTTCTAGTTTTAATAAATTTTTTATTATACTTTTAGAGCCAAGAGAAATATGTGGCAAAAGCTCGGCTAGCGTAATTTTATTATAATTGTGTTTACTTAAAACAAAATTTAAAGCTTCTAAGAGATCTTCTGCTGTATCTAATAGAGTGCCGTCTAGATCAAAAAAAACTGCATCGGGTTTAATCATAAGTTGCGCAGGCCATATAATTAACGTCTATATCCGTAGTAGCTACAAATTTTTGTTCTAACAGAGAATAAGTTATACCAGATAAATTATTAAGTTTCAGATTGTTTTCTCGTAAGAAATCAGAAAGTTCTGATGGCTTGATGAATTTATTATACTCATGTGTGCCCCGAGGTAGCCAATTTAAAATATACTCAGCAAATATTATAGATAATAAATAAGATTTCGGATTGCGGTTCAAAGTTGATAGAAAAACAAATCCATTTGGTTTAAGTAATTTTTTAATATTAAAAATTATAGCCTGTGGATCGGGGACATGTTCCAATAGCTCCATACAAGTTATAACATCAAATGTTGCTGCTAAGCTAGGATTACTCTGAACAAAGTCTTCGATGCTTGTAACTGAATAAGCTATATTAGATATATTGTTACTTTTGGCATGTAGTCTGGCCACAGTTATAGCTTCAGTGGATAAATCAATTGCTGTTACATTAGCACCTAAAGCAGCCAGGCTTTCAGATAAGATACCACCGCCACAGCCAATGTCTAATATATTTAAATTATTTAAATTTGTTGTATCTAAATTATTTAAAATAAATTTGATTCTAATAGGATTAATTTGATGCAAAGTTTTAAGCGGGCCGTTTGTGTCCCACCATTGGGGTGCGACAGCGTCAAATTTATTAATCTCAGCTTCTTGGTAGTTCATTATATTTATTTTTATATTTTTATATTTTTATATTTTTATATTTTTAATTTTTGTAATTTACTATTCGCTCTTGCCATTTATTAACTATATTTTGAATATAATTCTTATCTAGATTTAATAGTTTATGTTCTGCGACTTTGTGTACGCCATTGACCCAAACATCACTTATTTGTTGTCTAGTTGCTGTATAGACAATACTAGAAAGGGGATTATAAACTGGCTGGCTTCCATAATCACTTAAATTAATAGCGATGATATCTGCTTCTTTACCAATCGTCAAACTACCAATTTTTTTATCTAATTGCATAAGTTTTGCGCCATTGATAGTTGCCATAGCAATGGCTTGATGCGCTGGTAGAATAGTAGGATTATTTGATAGCATTTTCGTCACAAAAGAGCTCATCTTTATTTCTGACAGCATATCTAAATCATTATTGCTAGCCGCGCTGTCTGTCCCTAGGGCTATGTTTATTTTATGATCTAAAAGATTTTTGATGGGACAAAAGCCACTAGCTAATTTTAGATTGGATTTTGGACAATGAGCGATTGAAATATTTTTTGTTGCTATTAGTTCTATTTCGGTTTGATTCAGATGAACCATATGAATAGCATATAAATTTTGGTCAAATAGTCCCAGTTTATTTAAACGCTCAATTGGTCTTATATGATATTGGTTCAGACTTTGATTAATTTCATCTACAGTCTCGTGTAAATGACAGCCGATTTGTAAATGGTGTTTCTCAGCAAATTTGATAACTTTTTTAAAGCTGTCGTCGCTAAGCGTGTAGGGCGCGTGTGGGCAAACAACAGGAGTAATTAAATGATGTTTATAATTTGTTAAGACATTCTGACAATGGCTAAGATATTCATTAATATTATTTGCCCATGCTGTGGGTGGATCAAAAACATGTGTGCCAATATTAGCTCTGATCCCAGTTTTAATCACAGCTTCAGCGATGCTATCGCTGTAAAAATACATGTCATTAAAACAAGTGATGCCACTTAAAAGCATTTCTGCAATGGCTAAAATGGCTCCATCGAAAGCAAATTCAGCTGAGAAAAATTTATCCTCAATAGGCCATATATAGTCATTCAACCAAGTCATTAAAGGAAGGTCATCAGCGTAGCCTTTTAGTAAGTTCATCGGGCTATGTGAGTGAGAATTGATGAAGCCAGGCAAAACGGCATGTTGATCGAGAGTTTTTCTTGGGACATTCGAGTATTTAGTTCGTGCTGCTTCAATCGGTAAAATGTCTTTAATTAATTGTTTCTCAACAAGAATTGCATGATCATTAAGAATTTTTTCAGAATTAGTGTAATCAACGGGGATTATCCATTTTGCTTCAAGGCAAAAATTATGGCTAGCATGCATATTTAGAAAATAGCTTTGTCTATGATTATTTTTATTATAACATCAATACGTTAACTAATAACAACTATATTAAATTATTGTGCACCTGGGCAATTGTTTTGTATAATGGAACTAGCAACTAAACTAAATTCAGAAAATAAGTAATTAAAGCAAGTAATATAAGATAAGTAAATATGAATAAGTTAAGAATTGTGGTAGCTCAAATAGAGCTGACAGTTGGTGCCTTAGAAAAAAATAAAGCGAGTATTTTAGAGGCAATCAAAAAGTCTAGAGATGAGCTTAAGGCTGATTTAGTTTTGTTCCCCGAGCTATGTATTACTGGCTATCCGCCAGAGGATTTATTATTGCGCGAAGATTTCCATGAGGCAGTTTTAAAAACTAAGTTAGAGATAGTCTCTCAAGTTCACGGCATTGATGTTATTATCAGTTTTCCCCATAGAACATCTGAGGGCATGTATAATGCTGCTGCTTTAGTTCGCGATGGTGATGTTGTTGCTTATTATTATAAACAGTTATTGCCAAACTATAGTGTTTTTGATGAAAAACGTTATTTTATCCGAGGCAAAGATCCTTTAGTTTTTGAGTTAAAAAATTTTAAACTGGGTCTAACAATTTGTGAAGATATTTGGTTTGCTGATGGCCCTGTGAAACAAGCAAAAGATGCGGGTGCTGAGTTAATCCTAGCAATTAATGCTTCGCCATTTTGCATTGATAAAGCAGATACAAGAAAAACAATTGTTGAAGAACGTGCGCAAGAAGTTAATACGCCATTGATTTATGCGCACAATGTCGGAGCACATGATGAATTAGTTTTTGATGGTGGCTCCATGGCTGTTAATGCTAATGGTGACATTGCTGTAATGGGCGAGTTTTTTAAAGAAGAATTAATACTTATAGAATGTAGCCGTAATCAAGACGGTATGGTATATCTTGTTGAGCAATCTGTGCCTAAGCATATGAGTGAAGAAGAGTTAACTTTTAAAGCTATTGTTCAGGGGGTACGTACTTATGTGCATAATAGTGGTTATAAAGGTGCTTTAGTTGGTTTATCCGGTGGAATTGATTCAGCAGTCACTTTGCCTATTGCTGTAGCAGCTTTAGGAGCAGAAAATGTAGAAGCTGTTATTATGCCATTTCGTTATACGGCAGATTATAGTATTGAGGATGCTGTGTATGAAGCAGAAAAATTAGGAGTTAGATATCATAATATAAGCATCGAACAGCCTTTTGATTGTTTCAGTGATTTATTAGCACCTGCTTTTGAAAACTTGCCTGAAGATATTACTGAACAAAATTTGCAGGCTAGAATTCGTGGGGTAATCCTCATGAGTTTGTCAAACAAATTAGGGAAGTTAGTTTTAACTACTGGTAATAAAAGTGAAATGGCGGTTGGCTATGCTACTTTATATGGCGATATGGCTGGTGGCTATGCACCAATAAAAGACGTGTTTAAGGGTATGGTATACAGGCTGGCTAATTATATTAACTCGTCCTCAGAAGAAATGATTATACCCAAACGTGTGATCACAAGGCTACCTAGTGCTGAGCTTGCTCCTGGGCAGACTGATCAGGATAGCTTACCGCCTTATGATGTTCTTGATAGTATTTTATTACGTTATGTTGTAAAAGATATGGGATTAGATCAGATAGCTGCTGATGGCTTTGAGAGAGAAACTGTCGCTAAAGTTATAGATTTAGTTGACAAAAATGAATACAAACGCCGGCAGGCAGCGCCTGGTGTTAGAATCTCAGCTAAAGCTTTTGGTAGGGATCGTAGGTTTCCCATTATTTCGGGCTATAAGTATTAAATATTGATACCATCTTATTCAGTAAACTTGCTTTTTTCTAAAAATACCTGACAATAAGTTCAAAAATTATTAAATTTTTAAACTATTATGCCGATATTGAAAAATATGAGCATACAACTATTGTCCAGCAGCATAAATAATAATAAACCTGAGATAGTGGTAAATTCGACTAAGATCTCAGTTGAGCAGAATACAGCCCAAATTTTTGAATTTGTACTGGATTTAAGCTTGCGTGTTGCGGGTTGTAATTATATTTCTTCGGTTTCTCAGCATACTGTTAGTCGTATTGACAACTTTGCAAATAAATTAAAAGGTGATTTATTTGAGCTCAACCATGTAAGGGTTGATCCTAGATTAAATAATGAGTTAATATTGCATCGTTTCAAGAAGACTCTGCAAAAATCTGGAGTTGAAATCAAGAACCCACCGGATGAAATTCTTATGGCTATTTGTTACAAGCCTATTGGTGAACTTTCTGACATAGTAAGATTTTATCTTAACGAAGACAGCTATTTAGTTTTTCTCTCAAATGCTGTAAAATTGTTTCTTGTATAAGATTATATAATTGCTTATAATCCCAATCTCATATCATTTTTGACCTTTGATTCTGGAGTTTCGTTATGTATGCGGTGATTAAAACCGGCGGTAAACAATACCGTGTGGCTAAAGGCCTAAAACTAAAAGTAGAAAAAATTGAAGCAGAAACCGACAGTGTTATTGAGTTTGATAATGTTCTAATGGTAGGAGAAGGCGAATCTGTAGTTTTCGGAGCGCCATTCGTTTCAGGTGCTGTGGTAACTGCAAAAGTGTTATCTCAAGGCAGAGGCAAAAAAGTTAGAATTATTAAATTTAGACGTCGTAAACACTATATGCGCAAAATGGGGCATAGACAGTGGTTAACAGAAATAGAAGTTACAGATATAAAAAGATAATTTTTGAAATTTTTGAAATTTTTGAATTGATTGAGGAGTAAATAATGGCTCACAAGAAAGCAGGTGGTAGTTCCAGTAACGGCCGGGACTCGCAGTCGAAGCGGTTAGGTGTAAAACTATTTGGTGGCCAAGTAGCAGTAGCTGGCAACGTTATCATTAGACAACGTGGCACAAGAGTGCATCCTGGTGCAAATGTTAAAATGGGTAAAGATCATACATTATTTGCTGCTATCGATGGTATTGTCCGTTTTGAGAAAAAGGGTATGCCATTACGTCAATATGTCAGCGTGGATGCGTCTAGTAATTAATTTCTTATCTGCTCAGTCCTATTCTAAATAAATTGTTTTCTATCCCACATAGAAAACAATTTACTTAAGGTTTACTTACGCAAGCTTAAAACTAAATAATATTAACTATGAAATTTGTCGATGAAGCAATTATAGAAGTCATGGCAGGTAAAGGCGGTGATGGCTGTTCAAGTTTTCGTCGTGAAAAATTTGTACCATTTGGCGGGCCAAATGGGGGTGACGGAGGTGAGGGAGGCAGTATTTATTTTGTTGCTGATCCCGATCTTAATACTTTAATTGATTTTCGTTATAAAAGAATATTTAAAGCTAACAAAGGCCAAGGTGGTTTAGGTAGCGATTGTAGTGGTAAGTCAGGAGATGATCTTTTTATTCCTGTACCTTGTGGTACTAAAGTCTACAGCCATGATACAGAAGAATGTCTTGGAGATTTACTTAATGCAGGGGATAAATTATTAGTGGCAAAGGGGGGCGCTCGTGGTCTTGGTAATGCAAGATTCAAAACAAGTACCAACCGATCTCCTCAGAAATTTACTAAGGGCAAACTTGGTGAAATAAGAAAACTACGTTTAGTCATGAATGTTCTTGCAGATGTTGGCTTGTTAGGACTTCCTAATGCTGGTAAATCGACATTTATTAGTTCTGTTTCAGCTGCTAAGCCTAAAATAGCTGATTACCCGTTTACGACTTTATACCCCAATTTAGGTACTATTCGTCTAGGAGAAGGTCGTAGTTTTGTGATTGCTGATATTCCTGGATTGATTGAGGGAGCAAGCCAAGGTACCGGTTTGGGGCATAAATTTTTAAAGCATTTACAACGTACTAAAGTCTTATTACATATTGTAGATGTCTATAGCCCGACTTATCTTAATGATATAAAAATTATTATTAATGAGCTAGCTTTATATTCTGAGCAGTATGACGTTGATCTGATAAAAAAACCAAGATGGTTAGTATTAAATAAATGTGATTTAATGTCTGCTGATCAAATCTTTGAAATAGTTGAGCAGATAAAATCTGAACTAAATTTACAGCAGGAAGTATTTTGTGTCTCTGCAGTAACAAGATATCACACTACTGAATTAGTGAATAAATTAGGTGAGTATATTTACCACGAAGAAGATTTAGATTTTATCTAAATTTTTTGTTATTTACTAAAATCCAACTAAAATCAATCTATGTTGTATTTATTTAAAACAATTTTTATAAATTTAATATCACGATTTAATCAAAAAATGATTGATTTTAATAAGTTAAATATGCCATTAGATTTACCAGATTTTCATGTTGTTTTACAAACTTTATATAAAGAACGTTCTGGCTACAATTGTTCCTTAAGCAGGGAAGATCAGACTTTAGCTATGAAGAAGATATTTCTGACTTACGGAGAAATCTTACCTGAGGGTTTAGCAAAGTTATTTGATTTTGTTAAAGTTAATCCAGAAGACAGCTTTGTTGATTTAGGATCAGGAGCTGGTAAGGCTGTTTTACAATCTTATTTATGCACTGATATGCATTCATCGTATGGTGTTGAAATAGATGAAGCTAGATTTCAAATTTCAGTTGAAGCTATTGAGGATCTCAAACAAAAGGCTCCTCATTTATTTACAGATCGTAATAAAAAAATTTATTTTCTCAATAAAAATATTACTGATTTTGATTTTTCAAAAGTATCTTTAGTTTTTTCAAATGCGACTTGTTTTGGGCCTAATTTAATGGGGCTTATTGCAGAGCAAATTAATAATAACCCCAATGTTCGAGCAGCGATGAGCACTCATAAAATAGAAGGTTTGCTTAATTTAACACAAGAAAATATTGTTGATATTGAGGTGTCTTGGCATATTCCGCCGAATACATCTCCGTGTTATGTGTATACCAGGGCCTACGCATGAAAAATTTTCACTTTAAAAGCCAGTGAAATTCAGGCATTATTGGTTTTTTTAACGCAGGAAAGGAAGCCATTAGATGAATAATGCTTTGAAACATTTTGAAATGATAGAAGA
>JAGOUU010000028.1 GCA_018061105.1 Gammaproteobacteria bacterium | reverse complement strand
TAGCCATCAATAAGCTATTTTTGCCTAATAAAACACCCCTAAACAATACAGCAAAATACAAATTACGGCTATTAAAGCAAAATTGAAAAGATTTTTTTTGGGAAAAATGGGTATATTGTCAAAACCTTTTTGGAGAGGGAAATGTGTGCTGTAAGGACTAGCAGGATTGATTCGCCCAACGTCATATTTTTGTAATTCCGTAAAAGTTAAATCTATTATTTTAATATTATTATTATCTAGCCATTTACCAGACGAATCACGAGTAAGATCTTTATTAAGAAAAGGGTCATGACTTCCAACAATAATATTGTCTCTAGTCATTGCTACATCTATGTCGAGGCTATTCACACCAAGCTTTAAGCTTTCTTGGTAACTTAACAAAGTATTTTCTGGAAAATAAGCTGTAATACCACGGTGAGCGTAGATTTCAATATTCTTAGGTGGATAAATAGGTGGCACTGAAGAAACAGTTGACATGAGTATAATAAAACTCCCTGTAAATAATATTATTATTGATTTTTTAACCATATTTATGGCGTAGGGTTTACTTTTATTGGTATCCTCTTTTCTAGTTTAGCTTTTTTTACCTTCTGGCGCTCTATTTCAGCAGATAATAATTTTATGCATTTGTCCAATTTTTTTTGATCTGCCTTATTAGAGTCCAGAACTGATTTCGCAGAAAAAGATAGACCTTTAAATATTTTAAAGTTACTCTCAGAAAAATTTACAGCTGCTGTTTTAGATTGCTCTTGTATTTTTTTTATCTCAGCTAACTTATTTTCTAGCAATTGTATTTTTGTTGTTTTAAAACTTAAACGCTTCTTAATTTCATCAATTGCCCCACTTGCATCACCTTTTATGAGATCATTGATTATTCCTTTAAGTCTTTCTATCTCGGATTGATAAATTGCAAACCCCATAAACAAGCTAGACTTTTTGTTTATATATTTGCATAGTTTTTTTAAGATTTTATTTATTTGCTTTAATTTTTCTACTTTTATTTTTTCTTCTTCTATTTCTCTTCTTTCTTGAGTTTCTTTATCTGTATCTGTATCTTTATCCTCTTTTTTGCTTTCAATTCCATAATGTTTTTGTAATATTAGATTAATTGCATAAATATCAACCTGTCTGCCTTCCGGATCGAGATAATCTAAACTTAGCTTTTTCTTTGCGAATACTTTAAGAGGACTGGTACCAAAAACTTTCTCATAAATAGTTTTGAATATAGATACTACCAAATCTTTGATCAAATCAAAGCCGTTGACTGCTGATGCTAGTATATGAGCAATAAATAACCAATATAAAAAAGGGCTGGCTATAGAAATACTAGGGGTGAGTACTAAAATTATAGCAGCGACAATAGCGGTACCAATAAGAATAATAAATAATTCACGTAAAGTAGTTTCTCCTCTGTAGCATTTATATAAATGATTAAACAATGTGCAAACAGCCACTACAATATTCGTACAGATCAATAATGTTGCTTTCGAGATAATACTCGTAATAACTAAAACCGGAGCCATGAATAAGGCAATAACGACCTTACTTATAAAAGTAATAGACGTCTCTATCCGAAAGAAATACCCTCTTTCTTGAGTATTACGAAGCTTAGATCTTTTAAACTGAGTAGTATCAAGCGTAATTTTGGGGGATCTAGCTTTTGGTCTAACATTAGTTGCCATACTAAATTAAAGCAGTGATTACATAAACTAGCCACCATTATAACACAATTATTTAAATTATTAAGTCGCATTACATCATTTTCATCTCGTATTAACACCCCTATTCATCATAGTTATTTTATCTGTTATAATCTCAAGCTAATTAAGTGGTTAAGGCCATAGGGCGTATAGTTAAATATAGATTAAGGGGTGGTTGTGACTAAAAATTATAAGTTTATCCTATTGATGATAACCTTTTTTTATTCTGTATTTTTTTCCATAAGTTATCTAGCTATTTCTAGAGAAGAAAGAATACTACAATATATTAAACCACTCGGAACAGTTAATATGGCCGAAGGTGCTGCTGTAGATCCTAATGCTAAGCCAGCTCTAGCTAAAGACGCTGGTCTAAAGCGTTATAAATCTTCTTGTTATATTTGCCACGACACAGGGGCGTCTGGGGCTCCTAAATTAGGTGACAAAGGAGCATGGGGATCAAGAATTGCTAAAGGCATGGATACCCTACATGAACATGCAATAAAGGGCTTTAATGCTATGCCAGCTAAAGGCGGATGCTTGAACTGCTCTGATGAAGAGATCGTTATGACCGTTGAATATATGATTCAAAAAAGTAAATGATATCTACTGTACGCTATTTGTAAGATCTCTAGGCTGTAATTAGATTTAGATTACAAGGCATAGAGATACTGAGTAATATTTAATTCAGGCACTAAGCGAGCAAATAGTTTTGCCCTTAGCTAACTCAGTTATTGTAAACATCATTTTGTCTAGGCTACCAGCTTGATTCACAGTAATAGTATATTGGTTATTTACTGCTACACTAGGAGTTGATGTCAATCCATAAGATGCGAATATGCGCATTCCATTGTTAACTTTGGCATCTAACCCTGTAGAATTAAATACATTCATATATTTATCAAGAGTAACTTTTTTTGCAAGAGTAGGGTTATTTTTTAATTCATTAGAAATAAAGTTTTCTATTTGATTGGCAGACACTACTGGTGAGCGAGTACGCTGAACTTCTGACTGATACCATTCAAATATTTTGGTATGTAAATCTTCGTTGATCTTAAACTGTTCATTAGTATAGTAAAGCTTAGCTAGGTTATCCCAACCTGGATGAAAGTTAACAGGAATCCGTTTAAATTGCACATCAGATGGCTTAGTTTTAGCCCAATCTTGGAAGTTTTTATCTGCACCGTAACAACCGCCGCATCCATAGCTAAAAAATTCTATAACAGATGGTTGGGAGCATAATTTATTTTGTTGATAATATTCTGTAACGTTTTTATTATTTCTAGCTGTATCTGGTGCTGCGCCATAGTCGCGATTAAATAATAATTCTATTTTCTGTGGCTCTACAGATGGATTAGAAGTTGAGGGGCTTGTGGAAAAGGCTTGTGCAGCATGAAATAGTGAAAATAAAGAAGAGCTAATTGCTATAAGTGTTATGTAACGTTTACAATTCATATTGTTCCCTTTATTGGTGTGTTGAATGAATTTTGTTCGGCTATTCTCAGCGAGTAGAAAGATCTATACTATATAATATTATATATATAATATTAATCAACAATAACAGATTGTCGAATTTTGAATTATTTCGCAGTTAGGCCTGAGGCAAAGCTGCTAACAGCTGCGATATCTTCATCATTAAGCTTTTTAGCTAGCACTTGCATCATATCATTAAGACGTTCGTCACTTTTGAAGGCTAGTAATTGAGCTTTGATATATTCGCTTTGTTGGCCAGCTAATCGTGGGAACATAGCAGGGTAATTACCTGTACCTGTTGGGCTGTGGCAGGCAGCGCAAGCGGGTATCCCGCGTTCTAAATCGCCACCTAAGTAGAGTTTGCGTCCAAGATCATAACTCTGAGCAGAAGTTTCGCCCATAGACATTTTTTGAGAGCTATAATAAGCGACTAAATCTTCTAAATCTTGTTGCGATAGTTGTGCAACTTGCGCATTCATGATGCCTGCATTGGCAGATTTATGAGTAGCTTTGTCACTTTGAGGGTTGGTGCTTAAGGCTTGATAGGCTAAAAGAGTTTTTAGTAAATAATTATCATGTTGCCCAGCTATTTTAGGGTATAATTGAATAATACTATTGCCGTCAGGGCCATGGCATGTGACACATGTGGCTGACTTGGATTTGCCAGCTTCAGGATTCCCTTTAGCGTGGGTAGCATCAGAGATAACAAGAGTAAAAATAAAAAACGCACTGGCTATAACTTTAAAAATACGCGATTTTGAATTAGAAGCTTGGAAGGTCATAAATTATACCACTTACTATTTTATTATTACTGTATTACTATAATTACTATAACAGAGCGATTCACAAAAATAACACAACTTGGACCTCAGGTGAAGGTATTCACGTTAATTTTTTAATTATATTATATTTAGATTTATGCCTAGCTCAGAACCAGAAATAAAATTTAATCAAGCCAGTTTTTTATTAAGCGCGGCTAAAGTCTCTCAATTACCTAAAGATGACGGCGCAGAAATAGCTTTTATAGGTCGTTCAAATGCGGGGAAGTCTAGTGCACTTAATGCACTTACTGAACAAAAAAAATTAGCTAAAATTAGTAAAACTCCCGGTCGTACTCAATTAATTAATGTGTTTGAATTAAATAATCAAAACAGACTTATTGATCTCCCGGGCTATGGCTATGCTAAAGTCCCAGATCAAGTTAAAAAAGACTGGTCAATAATGTTAGATAAATATTTGCGGCAGCGCGAATGTTTGCGTGGCCTTGTTTTAGTTATGGACGCCAGGCATCCTCTTCAAGAATTAGATTGGCAATTTCTAAGATGGACGGAAAGTTGCGATATAGACACGCATATTATATTAACAAAATCTGATAAATTAAAATTTGGTCAGCGTAAATTGGTTTTGTTAGATACAGCAAAACAGATTAAAAAATTAAAAAATAAAGTAAGTGTGCAGTTATTTTCTGGGCCAATAAAATTAGGCATTGAAGAGCTGCAGCAAAAATTATTAGATTGGTATTTAGAATAAGAGCAGATTTGTATGCGTTCTTAATGCGCCTCATCCCAATTCTGACCGACGTTACAAGAAACTTTCAAAGGCACATCAAGTGTTACTGCAGATTGCATAGCATTTACTACTATACTCTTGGTTTTTTCTAAATAATCTTTATGAACTTCAATAATCAATTCATCATGTACCTGAAGAATAAGTTTAGCTTGTTTAGGTAAATTATGATCAATAGCAATCATAGCTGTTTTAATTATATCTGCAGCAGAGCCTTGCATAGGGGCATTTATAGCCAGACGTTCCAAAGCTTTGCGTTGCATGAAGCTTTTTGTTTGAATGTTGGGTAAATGTAAACGTCGGCCAAAAATAGTTTCAACAAAGCCTTGTTTCTCAGCAATTTTGCTAATGTTGTCCATGAAGTTTTTGACCCCAGGGTATCTAGCAAAATACAAATTAATATATTTACTAGCGGCGCTACTGTCTATATTTAATTGTTTGGATAAACCAAAAGCGCTCATGCCATAAATTAAACCAAAGTTTACTGCTTTGGCGTGTCTACGTTGTTCACTTGTAACTTCTTCTTGTTTAATTCCTAAGACTTCAGCCGCAGTAAAAGTATGAACATCTTGATCTTCGCGAAAAGCCCGAAGCAAATTTTCATCTTGAGATAAATGTGCCATGATTCGCAATTCAATTTGAGAGTAATCACAAGAAATTAACAAATGATCTTTTGGCGCAATAAAAGCCTGACGTATTTTTCGGCCCTCAGCAGTTTTAATAGGTATATTTTGTAAATTTGGATTTGTCGATGATAAGCGTCCAGTTGAAGTAACAGCTTGTTGAAAACAAGTATGAATACGCCCGGAACTTTTGTCTATTTGTAAGGGCAAGCTGTCTGTATAAGTAGACTTAAGTTTTTTTAAACTGCGGTAATTAAGAATATTAGAAACTAGTGGGAAATCTAAAGCTAGTTCTTGTAGCACGGCTTCTGAAGTTGATGGTTGGCCGGTCGGGGTTTTTTCTAAAATGGGCATGCCCAATTTTTGATAGAGCACTTCTTGTAATTGTTTTGGTGAATCGACATTAAAAACACTATCAGTAGCTCTATAAATATTATTTGCTAAGTCAGTAAGAGTTTTTTCCAGCTTTAGGCTTTGTTTAGACAATAAATCGGCGTTTATTAATACGCCTATTCGTTCCATTCTAGCTAAGACAGGAGCTAGGGGTAATTCAATTTCTGTATAAAGCTTAAGTAATGTAGCATCTTGTTTTAATAAATCATAAAAATAATCATGTAACTGTAAGATGAGATTAGTGTTTTCAATGCTAAAGTCAGCAGCTTTATTTTGCGCTATTTCATCGAAATTAATTTGTTTGGCACCTTTGCCAGCAATGTCTTCATACTTAATAGTATTATAACTCAGAGCATTGTAAGCCAGTGTATCTAAATCATGCTTATTAGCGGTGCTGTTATAAACATAGGACTCTAGCATAATGTCATGAAATGGCTGGGCAAGATTTATTTTATATTTGCATAAAATATTTAATTGAGATTTAAGATTATGAGTTAATTTAGTAATCTTAGGGTTTTCAAAAATTGGGCGCAATTGGGCTAATAGATCAGATTTATCAGGTTGGATAGAAATGGGAATGTAGTAACCATTATTTTTGTTAAAACTAATTGCTAGACTTACTAATTCAGTATTAACTAAATCTAAACAAGTTGTTTGTAGGCTAAAAGAAAATTGTTCAGCCTGGTTTAATTTAGTGATTAAATTATTTAAAGCTTCTGTGGTTAAGATGATCTCAGAAATATTTGTAGTTTCTGGTTTGAAATTAAGCTGAGTTTGGTTAAGTTCTGATTCTAACGTTGATTCTAACGTTGATTCTAATGTTGATTCTAGCCCTTTGTTTTTTGACTGATTATTTAATTCATCATTCAACCAAGACTTGAAGTTTAAAGCTTCTAATAATGTAATCAGTTGTGATTGTGCTGTAGGCTTTTTTTTTAAGTCACTAAAAGACTGTTCTAGATTAACATCTGTTTTTAATGTTACTAATTCTTTTGATAAAGGCAATAAGTAGGCGTTGTCACGTAAAGATTGCCCAGCTTTATTAGTAATTAAATGAGCATTAGCAATAACATTTTCTAAACTGCCATAATCGTTAAGCCATTTAATAGCGGTTTTAGGGCCTACACCAGGAACGCCGGGAACATTATCAGACTTGTCGCCAATTAGGCTTAGATAATCAACAATGAGATTGCTGGCAACACCAAATTTTTTAATGACCTCAGTTTCGTCATATTCAGTTTTTGTCATATCGTTATAAATTTTGATTTTGGGGTTGACCAATTGCATCATGTCTTTATCTATAGTAGATATTCTGGTAAACCAGTTTTTCTGCTCAGCCTGCTTAGCAAAAGTAGCAATGACATCGTCGGCTTCAACCCCTGGGATGCTAACCAAAGGTATCCCCATGGCCGTTATTAATCGGTGTAGGGGTTCAATTTGGACTTTTAGATCATCAGGCATTGGAGGGCGATGAGATTTATATTCAGTATATAACTCATGTCGAAAGTTTTTCCCCTTTGCATCAAAAATAACCGCTATATACTCTGGTTTATGTTCTAGAATCATTTTGCGGATCATATTAGCAACACCAAAGACTGCTCCTGTTGGCTCGCCTCTGCTATTATTTAATGGCGGTAGGGCATGGTAAGCTCTATATAAATACGACGAGCCATCAATAAGATAAAGAGTGTTGGAAGCTGCCATAGTTTACTGATAAATATATTGTTAAATAAGATTATAAAATATACCATTTATTACGACTATTAGAAATTAAAATAAGTCTGAGTTAAATATTATTAAATAACTAAATATAGTTATTTGTTCACCTCTATAGTTGACTTGTTAAACTTTGCTCGGAGTTGTCAGCCTGAGTAAGCAGATAAGAAATAAAATTTAAATAAATAAAAAATACATAAAAAATACATGGCCGTCTATACACTAATAAATAAAAATCAGCTGGAGTCTTTATTATCTTTTTATGATCTAGGTGAGCTAAAAGAATATACTCCCCTCACAGCCGGAACAACAAATAGTAACTATAAGCTTACTCTTGCTAATAATAAATCTTATGTCTTAACAATTATTGAACAGAAGCTATCTAATGCTGAGCTTGACTTTTGTATTCACTACGCAGAGCATTTGAGTAAAAATAATATTCCCGCTGCAGCGCCAATAAAAACTCATCAAGGACATAGTACTATCTCTTTTCTTGATAAACCTGTTTTGATCACGCCTTTTGTGATTGGTGAGAGTAAGATCTCTAATTCTAATCTTTTAAAAATAGAACACAGTGCTGAAATAGGTAAAACTTTATCTAACATGCATAAAGCTAGCCGTGGCTTTGATTTATTTCGGGCAAACCCTGCGGGATTAACATGGTGTATTAATGCTTTTAAAGAAATGGATGATTATCTAAGCTCAGATAATTTCTTGTTAATTAAAGAAGAACTGGAGTATCAAATAATCAACCATGAGCTTTTATTAGAAGATAACAATAATAATATAAAAAATATAACTGGCGCGGTACATGCAGATTTATTTTGCGACAATGTTATATTTGCTAATAATAAAATAACGGGAATAATTGATTTTTTTTATTCTTGTACAGATTATTATTTATACGACTTGGCTATAGTGGTAAACGAATGGGCTTTAGATTCGAGTAGTCATAAAATTATTAATAATGATTTGTATAGAACTTTAATGTCTCATTATAAATCAGAATTTGAAAATAATAATGATTTATTAACTTTAACAAATCAAACAGAGTTTTGGCAGGGTATGCTAAGACAGGCAGCTTTAAGATTTTGGTTGTTAAGATTAAATGCATTTTATAAGCCAAATGATAGTGGTATAAAGACAGTAAAAGACCCAGAAGAATATAAATTAAAATTATTATTTCATCGCGAAAATATATTAAATTTGTAAGCTAATAGATTTTTTATATCTATTGTGTTTATAAATAATAAAAGATATTCTAATTAAGTATACAGCATATAAGGATATAGGGTAGCGTTCTGGTAATTAAGGAGGAGTTATGCCAAAAGCCTGTGATATTAATCTTATCAACGATTTTATTCAGGGTTTCCTAGAGTCAGATTACCGAGCGGGACGTGAGTTACTGCCAAATCTTAGGCATTTTTCATTATTTGATAAGACGAAAGAAGGTGAACAGTTTCAGGAGTCGTATCTAAGATTTTTAGCCTTAAAAAAAATAAATTTTTTACGTACTTTAAGAAAATTTCCAGAGCATCTTGATGATATAGATATAGATTCACCTCTGCAAGAATTTAGGCCACAATTGCAAGCTATTATCTATTTAAAAACAATTAAAACATTGCCTTGCTCAATTCATATCAACGAAAGCTCACCACTTTTTATTATCAGAGATTTGTTAAGTTTCTACTCGGACTTTACTCCTGAAAGAATCATAGCTGAACTTACTCCGTTACGGTTATATCTGCATTTAGTAGGTCCTATTCTTAGAACCACGGTGCGATCTACTGCGGAAGTTGAACCGGAGACAGAAATAAGAGCAATTAGCCCTATTGAGAAAAAAGTAGCTGAGTTAGCAAAGGCTATAGTCAAGTTAGAACAAGAAGTAGATTATTTGGATGAGCTAGGTTTAACTACATGTTGTCACTCAGACATGGTGGACTTTACTATAGATAAGTTGATGGCTAAAGATGAGTTAATTTTCCATAGTTTGCTTTTAGAGTCTTTGTGTTCTGAAGTCGGAGTATCACTACCTGTTTTATTTAATTTATTTGTACCTGGCTGCCCAGATTGTAACGCTGAGTCTTATATAGGTTGCTGTAGCCAAAGCTTGGCTATGTATCCATATATGCGAAATCTTAGAGAACGAAGAGGCGAGTTTAAAACTATCTTAATTTCTTCCTGTTATGATTGGCTAGAAAATAGTACTAAAGATGCTATCATAGATTTATTCTTAAAAGTTATGGAAAAAAGATGGAGATTGTCGACGGTTCAGGGATTAGATAGTTTAAATTGGATTGCCTTTTATAAAAAATATATGGCAATTCCGACTACGGTAGTAATAAGCCCAGTCAGATTTCCCAAGGCTACAGAAGGCTCAAAAATGAAAGCTTTTTTAGAGCAATGTGCAGAAAATCCTGAGACAAGTCTGTTTTCTAAAGTGGTGCAGAAGACATGTGAAACACCAGAAATCTTAACTCCAAGAAGCATAGCAATATTAAATAGAATGGACTAATTGTGCAGACTGATAAACTGGTTTTTATCAGTAAGTCATGCTGGAACTTAGTCGTTGATACTAATATTTGTAGACATTTGAGTCGATTTTAGTTATTATTTGCTTGGGGGTAATTGACTATATAGTGGTAGTTCCTGGCGTTAATTTAAAAACAGGGATTGTTTATTAGTCTGATACTTCTTAATTGATATATTTTAGATATAATTTTTCAGATCAGAAGGGAGTAAGGAATGACTTATATAATTTTTGCAAAATGGTTTGGTGTGGTTTCTGTATTATTATCTCTAGGAATATTGTTCAATCAAGAAGAAGCTAAAGCTATGGCAAAAAATATGGTCAATCAAGAAACTGGGTATATTATGGGTGGAGTTTTGCCGATAATATTTGGTTCTTACTCTTTAGTACAAAGTAACGCATATTCCCTAAGCTGGCAGCTATGTGTAACTTTCGTTAGTTTGATGATGGTGGTTATTGGCGTATATAGGGTTTTTTTTGTTAATCATTGGAAAGCATTCATGCATAAGAATCTTGATAAGATTCCCCCAATGTTTAGTTTGTTTGGTCTTATTCTGGGGTTGTTGCTGTTATATGTGGGGTTTGTAGCAGAGATAGTCAGGTATGACATAGCATTATTGATGCCTTAAATTAACATAGATCTTTGAATCGGAGTTTTATGAATAAACATAGTAAACCAATTTTATCAATACAAAGGCGCTGGGTCTATTTTCTAGTAACTTTACTTTTTATAACACTCAATTTGACTGCTTGTGCAGATCACCCTAGCATACTTAACCCTAAAGGAGTTATTGCGTTTGAAGAACGTGAAATATTGTTTAATACAGTGGCATTGATGCTAATAGTTGTTTGGGCTGTGATTATTATGAGTTTTGCCTTTGTCTATAATTATAGAGAAGGCAATAACAAGGCTGAATATAAACCAGAATGGTGTCATAGTGTTTTGCTCGAGAGTATATGGTGGGGGGTTCCCTGTGTTATAATTGCAATCATAGCAACAATAACCTGGGTGTCAACACACAAGTTAGATCCTTATCAAAAGATAAGTTACCCAGGGGAAGTAATGAAAGTTGAGGTAGTCGCACTGCCTTGGAAGTGGTTGTTTATATATCCTGAGTATGATATTGCAACTATAAATTATCTGGCATTGCCAAATAAAAGACAAGTTGAGTTTTACTTGACTACAGATAATGTTCCTATGAGCTCATTTATGATCCCGCAACTCGGTAGCCAGATTTATGCTATGGCTGGAATGCAGACTAAGCTGCATCTTGTTCCTACTCAAGTTGGACGAATAAAAGGTGTTAATACCCAATATAATGGCGAAGGCTTTTCTAAAATGAATTTTGATGTCGATGTGTTGGAAGCCAGTGATTTTGCTAAGTGGATTTCTGAAATGAAATCCAAGACCAATAAATTATCACATGACCAGTATGTAAAAGTTCGTCAGGAAACGTTTGACAATTCACAGGGGTACTTTAAAGGAATTGAGCCCAAGTTATTCCATAGAGTCATAATGTCTTACAATAGTGATAAACATCCGTTGTCACCGGTGATGTTGGCAGATTAGTCTAAAGGCTAAAATAATATAGAGCGGAGAACAAGTAGTGAGTATGAATATTTTAGGTAGATTGACCATTGACGCAATACCTCTGCATGATCCTATTATCATGACGGCAACTGGCTTTATGATAGTAGTATTTATTGGTGTATGCTTAGCAATAACAGTTGCTAAAAAGTGGAAAGTGGTATTGTTCGACTGGGTAGCATCTGTGGATCATAAAAAGATAGGTATAATGTATTTGTTGCTTTCATTTGTTATGCTTTTGCGAGGGTTTTCTGATGCGGTGCTTATGCGCACGCAACAGGTTCTTTCTGTTGGCAGTGCTACGGGTTTTCTGCCTCCGGAGCATTTTGCCGAGATCTTTACAGCACATGGTGTGATCATGATTTTTTTCGTTGCCATGCCTTTCATGTTTGGTTTAATGAATATAATAATTCCACTGCAAATAGGTGCGCGTGATGTTGCTTTCCCTTATTTAAATAATTTTAGTTTTTGGATGACATTTGTTGGTGCAATGTTGGTAAATCTATCTCTTGCTATTGGAAGGTTCGCTTCCGCCGGTTGGCTTGCGTATCCACCATTGTCAGAATTGCAGTACAGCCCAGGGGTGGGCATAGATTACTATCTTTGGGGGCTACAGATTGCTGGTATTGGAACTTTGCTTGGTGGTATAAACTTCATAGTAACAATTTTGAAAATGCGGGCTAAAGGAATGACTCTCATGAAGATGCCTATCTTTGTGTGGACTGCTTTATGTTCAATGATTTTAGTAGCTGCTGTGTTTCCCATTTTGACAGCAACTTTTGTATTGTTGGCTTTGGATAGAATGTTAGATATGCATTTCTTTACTGAGTACGCTGGTGGCAATATGATGATGTATATCAATTTAATTTGGGCATGGGGTCACCCGGAGGTATATATCTTGGTTTTGCCAGCATTTGGAATTTTTTCTGAGGTTGTCGCAACATTTTCTCAAAAAAAACTATTTGGTTACAATACTATGGTGTATGCAGTAGCGGTAATCACTGTGCTATCTTTTTGTGTTTGGTTACACCATTTCTTTACCATGGGTGCTGGTGGTAATGTAAATGCAGTGTTTGGAATAGCCACGATGGTTATATCTATTCCAACTGGTGTAAAAGTATTTAATTGGTTATTTACAATGTATAAGGGGAAGATTATTTATAAAACCCCTATGCTTTGGGTTACAGCATTTTTTACAACTTTTGCTTTTGGTGGAATGACTGGTGTTATGCTAGCTATACCGCCGGTTGACTTTCAGTTTCATAATAGCTTGTTTTTAGTTGCGCACTTTCACAATGTCATAATTGGTGGTGTATTGTTTGGCTATTTTGCAGGATTTATTTATTGGTTTCCTAAAATGTTTGGATTCAAGTTGCATGAGAAGCTTGGTATTTACGCATTTATTTGTTGGTTAATTGGTTACTATGTGACGTTTACGCCGATTTATATGTTAGGCTTGCTGGGTTACATGCGAAGAACAGATCATTTCGATAATGTAGGGGTTCAGCCATATTTTATATTAGCGGCTATAGGCACAGCGATAATCTTTATAGGTGTGCTCTTTCAAATTGCACAGTTAATTTATAGCATAATAAATCGCGAAAAATTACGTGATAGGACGGGTGATCCATGGAATGGCAGGACCTTAGAGTGGTCTGTGTCATCTCCTGCGCCTATATACAATTTCGCTATTGAGCCAAAAGTAAATAGAATAGATCAGTTCTGGTATGATAAGCAGCATAATAAAGAAAATCGACCTATGCATCCTCAGGAAAAACAGTATCAGGATATTCATATGCCGAAAAATACGTTGGCTGGATTTGTAACGGCAATTATTGTTGGCATCTTGGGTTTTGCTTTAATTTGGCATATGTGGCTTATAGCAGCTGTCTCATTGACATTGGTGATCATTGCTGTGATTGTTAAGTCTTTTAATCTAGATGTTGATTATTATATTAAAGCACAGGAAGTCAAAAAAACCGAAGTTGCACATTTTAAAGAGGTACTTGCGCATGAGTAGCAATCATCTAGAAATACATAGCAAAGACTCCAGAGATGTGTTTGGGTTCTGGGTGTACATACTCACTGATTGCATGATATTTGCTTCATTGTTTGCAACCTATTTAGTTCTCAATAGTCCAGGATCTTATGGTCCCACTTTAAAAGAACACATAAACTTAGATTATGTATTAGTTGAGACATTTGCTCTACTTATAAGTAATTTTTGTTTTGGCGTCTCAGTACTGCAATCATATAAAAACAAAATAAAAGCCACTAATCTATGGTTGTTATTAACTTTTATATTTGGCTTGGTATTTATTAGTCTTGAGATCAATGAGTTTGTAGAATTAGCTCATAAAGGATACATTTGGTCAGCTAGTGGTGGTGCTTCATCATTTTTTACATTAGTTGGTACGCACGGATTGCATGTAAGTGTTGGTTTACTATGGATACTGGTAGCTATGTTACAGATAGCAGTATTTGGATTTAATTCGGAAGTAAGAAAGCGCTTGGTATATCTAGGGTTATTTTGGAACTTTCTAGATATAGTTTGGATATTTATATTTTCAATAGTATATTTACTAGGAGCCGTATAAATGAAGTCATCTAAAAAAATTGAGTCAAATATAGAGTACGGCACAAATGAAAAAACATTGTGTAACTATGTAATTGGTATTATTGTCTGTGTTATAGCAACGTTAGTGCCTTATTTTACTGTATCTAGCTCTATGTTTTCTTATGCAGCTACAGTGTCCATAATTTATTTTTTTGCGGTTCTGCAGTTTTTTGCACAGTTACTGTATTTTCTGAGACTTAATTATACTAGTGAGCAAGCCAGGCTCAATACACTGTCTTTTACATTAACTATTATATATTTATTTATTCTGGTTTTAGGTTCGTTATGGATAATGTGGAATCTGGGCTATAATATGGCACACTAAGGACAGAGACAGCTCACGAGACTATAAACTCAAAAGCCCATAACAAACATTACCAGTAGTTTTTAATTTAACCAGAGTAAGTTTTTTTAAACTCGGACTAAGTAAAATATTATTAATATTAAGTTGTTGCTCGGACTCTATATAAATTGCTGGTAAAGTAGAACTAGAGTCAGAATATTTTTTAGCAAGCCAGTTATTTTTAACTATTAGTTCTAAGCAAGATTGTAAATAATTTTTATTAAACGGCGGATCTAAAATAATAATATCGAAGGGCTCTAAATTTAAATCTTGTGGTTTTTTTTGTAATAACTCAAGAGCATTATAATTGGCTAATTGTAATTTTTTACTATCTGAACTTAAACTGTGGTCAATATTTTTAATATTATTATCAATGTGTGAGATCACAGCGGGATTACTGTCATTGCAGTAAACAAACTTTGCTTGTCGAGATAGAGCTTCTAAAGTCATTGCTCCGCTACCAGCAAAGAGATCTAAAATTCTGGAATTAACTATATCAAACATCAGCCAATTAAAAACAGTTTCCCGGATACGATCAGCCGTTGGTCTTATATCGCTATTTGGTAAAATATTAATCTTTCGATTTTTATATTTACCGCCAATAATACGCACAATATTTTTATCGACCATTATTTGCTCGTAAGCTTGAATTAGCATTGGGTTGGTTATTATTGTCCCCAACAGTAACAATAACTAGATTATTTAAATCAATATGTTTTTTAAAAGCTGCTGTAATTTCTGCGCTAGTAACGTTATTAACATTGTTAATATATTGATCAAGATAATCTAATGGCAAATTATAAAAGCCTATTGTAGAAATAATATCTAATTTTTTACTGTTAGACGCTATATTAAGTGGGAATTGGCCAACAAGATTTTGCTTGGCCATATCCAATTGATCACTTGTTGGACCATGGGTTAAAAAATTAGCCAACGTTTCTTTTGAAATATTCAAAGCTTCAGAGGCTTTTTCATTTCTTGTTTGCATATTAATAATAAAAGGCCCTTCATCTTTCATAGCAAAGAATCTACTAGAAACAGAATAAGCCAGGCCATTTTCAATACGGACATGTTTAAATAACAAAGATGTGAGGGGCATAGTGCCTAGAATATGATTACCTACGGTTAGTGCAAAATAATCAGGATCGCTGCGTTTTATGCCTATAGATCCTAGTAAAATATGGGTTTGGGTCGAAGGGAAGTTAATGTGTTTAGTAACGTTAGTTATTTTATCTGGATTTGTTGTTGATACGCTTGGCAATTCGCTTGCAGCAGGGCCAGTTTTAAGGTTAACAGCAATTTGTTCGCTAATTGATCGAGCCTGATCCTCAGTTACATCGCCGACAATAGAAATTTGCGCAGTATTTTGGTTGTAATATTTATTATAAAAAGCTACCAAATCTTTTTGAGTAATTTTTTGAACCGCGGGAATAGTGCCGGAAACTGGGATAGCATACGGATGTGTCTTATAGATTATTTTATAAAATTCTTCGCTAGATATATTTTCTGGGTATTGCTGATTGAGTTTTAAAGTTTCTAGAGTCTGATTCTTAACTCGATTAAAATTTTTACTCGGAAAATTAGCATTGGCTAATATGTCATTGAAAGTAGTCAACGCTTTAGTGAATTTACTGTTTTCAGTAAGACTGCGCAAAGATACTGAACTGTAATCTTTACTTACTTCGGAGCCATAGTTAGCACCAATAGATTCAAGTGTTTCGCTAATTTCTTCAGCACTATGATTTTTTGTACCCTCAATAAGCATGGCATTAGTTAATGCTGCGACCCCGGGTTTTTGAGGTTCGTAAACAGATCCCGCTTTGAACATCAATTCAATGTCTATCATGGGTAATTCTGTTGCTCGGACAAAGTACACATTAATTTTATTTTTAGTTTGCCAGTTCGTAATTTTTAAATTAGAGCTGGGGATTTGGCTATAAAACGCAGCCGGTTTGGGTCCGCTTGAGTTATTTACAGATTTAGTAAGATTAGACATTAAGAAAGCTATGGCACAAATTAAGGTAAATAATAATAACCATAATTGGGTAGGGTGTAATTTTTTCATATTTTGCCTAAATTAAAAATTAAATATTATAAATTAGTTGTTTTAATTTCCTGTGGTTCTAAAACAGCAGTGGTTAAACGTTCATTGGTAAAATATTTTTGTGCTGTAGTTTTAATTTCTTCAGGAGTAACTTTTTTGAGAGATTCTATGTAATTTTCATAATCTTTCCAGCTAAGATTGATGCTTTCTAACATCCCAATTACCATAGCTTGGTAAGAAATACTGTCTTGTTCATAGACTTTGTTTGCAATAAGGCCAGCTTTGACCCGTTCTAACTCTTGTTGTGTAACAAGAGTAGTTTTAAGATCTTCTAATTGTTTTACCAAAGCTGTTTTGACTTGATCGATAGACTTACCTACAGCTGGGATTGCTTCTAGGCTAAACAGGCCGTCATAAAGATTAAAACTGTCATAACTTGAACTAGCTGAAATAACGAGTTCTTGCTGACGTTCTAATTGTTTTGTAATTCTTGAGCTATTGCCGCTAGTTAAAATAGAGCTTATAACTTCTAAAGAATAGGATTTTTTTTTATTTGAAATAGTTTTATAACTTGAAACATTATAGGCAATAAATAAAATTGTAATTTTTGTTGGAGTTTTAATATTTA
>JAGOUU010000099.1 GCA_018061105.1 Gammaproteobacteria bacterium | reverse complement strand
ATCTTTTTCGGGGAATAAAATGCCAAATATACTGATAATTTTGCGGGTATTTGTAAGTTATTGAAAATCCCTAAGCGGAATATGAAAATTTGAGAGAATTAAGTACACAACTTAAGGGGCCAAGCCGCTACCACGAATGGCCATGCATTAGGAAGAGCCGTATGAAGCGAGAGTTTCACGTACGGTTCTGTGAGAGCCTGAGGAACCGAGCCTTGGGCTACTCGATCGCAGTTCGCGGCAGAGAGGAAATATATTTAATATCTCAGATAGCGAACTGCTCGCAATGACGACTCCCGGGCAAATCTATTCAAGGGGATTATTCACCGAAACTATGAACCTATACAGCAATGACACCGCATTTTAATCGCCATAGTATGCTGAACGCATACTTTTCTCTTAATAGAATATTATTAATTCTTCTATCTGCACTAATATATGCTGAAATTAAAGTTGATTAATATTGCATAATATCTTAGGGGGATATGAATTAAATGTTATTACAAACTCTGAATCATCTATTAATTGTTCAGGGGTTACAGGATCTCTTGTAGAAATCTTCATTGTAAATATTTCTTTCTTTCCAGGCATGCCTGCTACTATTTCATGCGAGAAATCAGTAATAAACCGTTGGTGGGTAGCTTTAATAAATTCTCCCAAACAATCATTTCTTATATGAGATAGGAGATTTACGATTTCTTTATTTTGTAAACCGTCGAGAGCAAAATTCTTTGATGCACTTAACAATAAAAAAGCAATGGCGATGTATTTTTTCATATTATTGTTCCTTCAATAAGTCTTTTAATAAATATATTCTAAATGATCCAGGCTAACCATCCGTGAAAATACGGATAGATCAATGCTAAAAATGTTAGCTTGAAAAAAGTAAGTAAAGCAACTCTATATTCGGTTTAAGGTGAGCTTGAAACTTATGGATAGTATTGCCAAATCAAGTTGCTGAATTAATTCATTTGATCTCAATTCACAATATATTTATAATCCAAGCTAAGTTTGAATTCATAAATATAGGTGTTTTATGATTACATTAGGTTTATCTTTTAAAATTGATAACATGTTATTCTGTTCTCATATCAGTGCTGTAGTTGCTAGAAGAAGCCCTGCAACTAGGCTTGATTGGGCTAATATTATGAAAAATCTTGATATAATAGGTCCGGACGGCGTAATTTCCAAATTTAAATCAGGCGTAATCAAATCTGAAGATCACTTTATTAACTCAATGTTGTCTGAGATAGGGATTTCTGGTTTAGTAACAAATGAAGAGTTTATTGATGCCTGGAATGCTACCCTTCAATTAAAATCTGAAGATATTGATCGATTAAAGTATGAAATTAGCCAAATAGCAGCTGATGAATTTTTAGGAGCAGATACTAATCCCATTCATCAGAAATATATTGCGAAAGTATTTGGTGCTGACTATATTGAAGCTACTGCTGAGCAACCTGCTACTCTATGTGGAAAAATTTTAATAAGATCATATGACCGAGGTGTAGGTATCAGCAGTGCTGTGTTAAGCACTAGAGACAATTTATTTGAAGAAAAAGCTACTGAGCGTTTCCGTGAAATTACAGCTACATCTGCAGCTCGGTCTGTAACTTTAACCCCTTAATTTCTTAAGAAAATAGATAATTATGACACAAAATTTGATCACAAGAGCCGAACAAGTTATCCCCGGTGGCGTCAATTCTCCTGTCCGTGCCTTTGGTGCCGTTGGTGGCGATCCCGTATTTATAGAGCGGGGTCAGGGGCCTTATATATATAGCACAGAGGGTAAACAATATATCGATTATGTTGGCTCTTGGGGGCCGTTAATATTAGGTCACTGTGATCCTGATGTTGTCGCTGCAGTTCAAACAGCAGCAGCTTCTGGCTTAAGCTTCGGTGCTCCTACAGTAAAAGAAATAGAATTAGCTGAAAAAATTATTAGTCTTGTTCCGAGTATCGAGAAAGTACGTTTAGTAAACTCCGGAACAGAAGCCACGATGTCTGCTTTGCGCCTAGCAAGAGGATATACTAAAAGAGATAAAATTATTAAATTTATCGGCTGTTATCATGGACATTCTGATAGCCTATTAGTCAAAGCTGGCTCTGGTTTGCTAACTTTTGCCAATCAAAATAATACAGCTAGCTCGGCAGGTGTGCCTGAATCAGTGGTACAGGATACTTTATTAGCAGATTTTAATGATCTTGAGTCTGTGAGAACATTATTTGCTGCTCATAAAAATAATATAGCTGCTGTGATCATTGAGCCAGTGCCGGGTAATATGAATATGATTTTACCTGAGCCTGCTTTTCTTCAAGGGCTACGTGATCTATGTACAGAAAATAACAGCTTATTAATTTTTGATGAAGTTATGTCAGGTTTTCGAGTGGCTATAGGTGGTGCACAGGCGATTTATAACATAGATCCTGATCTGACTACTTTAGGTAAAGTCATAGGTGGTGGTTTACCAGTTGGGGCTTTTGGCGGTAAACGAGAAATCATGGATTATTTATCACCATTAGGTCCTGTTTATCAAGCCGGTACTTTGTCTGGAAATCCATTAGCTACAGCAGCAGGTTTAGCAAATCTCAATAAAATTTCGCAACCTGGATTTTATGAAAAACTCAATAAATCTACAGCATCTTTAGTCAACGGCTTAAAAGAAGTCATGGCGGCTCATAATATTCCATTTGTTGGTCATTACTTAGGCAGCATGTTTGGCTTATTTTTTATTCATGAGTCTGATCATAAAAATAGTCATAATAATTATATAATAAATAATTTTGATGCTGCGACTAAGTGCAATAACGAATTCTTTAAAAAGTTCTTCCATGCTATGCTGGATCAGGGAGTATACTTAGCTCCATCTGCTTTTGAGGCTGGGTTTGTTTCTTCGGCTCATGACGATAATATTATTCAAGCAACTTTGGAAGCTGCAGATAGGGCATTACAGAGCTTAGAATAATTAAAAGTAATAGACGTAGATAATTTTAGATTGTTAATATAAAATTATTAGAGATGTTAATAATTTATATTAACGAATTTTTAATAAATTTAAATAAGATTATATGGACATAATCACTAATCTATTAAGTACCTTCAATAGCTTAGACGCTGTTGCTAGCTTATTTACTCTAACTATTTTAGAAGTTGTCTTAGGAATTGATAATTTAATATTCTTATCAATTTTAACTAATAAATTGCCAGTTCAAAAACGTAAGTTAGCTCGTAAAGTTGGCTTATTGTTTGCCATGTTTTCTCGTCTGTTTTTATTATTTATCATGAATTGGCTCACGACTACTAATGTAGAATTATTTAATATTTATGACATTAAAATTTCTATCCATAGTTTAATATTTGCTTTCGGCGGGCTATTTTTATTTTATAAAGCGGTTCGAGAAATTCATAATGACATGGAAGGCGCAGGCTTAGCTGAGCATGGAGTTAAATCTAGCGTAGAAAATGAATTATTAGTAGCCGTAGGTATAGGCTCAGTGCTGCTACAAGTGCTAGTTATAGATATTATATTTTCATTAGATAGCGTTATCACAGCAGTAGGGATGACGCATAATTATACAATTATGGCTATAGCTATAGTTATTTCGGTTTTCTTAATGTTATTCGCAAGTGAGCCATTAAGTAATTTTGTCGAAAAGCACCCGACTATAAAGATGCTTGCCTTAAGCTTTTTAATTCTTGTTGGGACTATGCTGATGGCACAAAGTATAGGCTATCATGTTGAGAAGGGTTATTTGTATTTTGCCATTGCGTTTTCTTTGCTAGTAGAATGTTTGAATATTCGAGCTTCAAAAAAGAGAAGGCTATCAAAATAAACCTTCGTGGCCGACTTAAGCTAAATCATAATAAATTTAAATAACAATCCTGTTAATCTCCGATTAAAGCTATTATAATTTTCACTAAAAAAGGCAGGTAGTAATATGTCAAGTAGTAGTGAAGATATCTTAGTCCAAAGTTATATAGATTATATTAATGCGCGTAGACGCTCGGCTTATGCAAGGATCAGGTCGAAACAACCAGATTTTACGGATATTTACTTTATTAGTAAGTTTAAGTTTAACCGTGATGAATTTATAAAATTATGTGCAAGTTCACAAAAATTACGTACTGTATTTTATAATCATTCGATAGCTATTCATTTACATACAGACGGTATAGTCGGTCACGTAAGCTCTGACTTGCCGTTACATGTTATGGATGGAGCTTACAAGATTGCTAAGAATATAGGTTATGAACCCATAGCAACTGGCATAAGTTTTAGTGATGTTATTAGTGGTCGAGTAAGTATTTTTCATAGTGATCAAACCGCCTTTGCATCAATACCTCGAGCGACAGATTCCAAATATTTATTAACAGCAAAAGTTAAAATAGTGTTCAACAACCTTCACTTAATAATATATCTTACTCAGATTTTAAGCTGAGTAAAATATGACCATGCTAATAATGAAGTTAGATATAATATGTAACATTAAGTATGACGGCATCTGTTT
>JAGOUU010000027.1 GCA_018061105.1 Gammaproteobacteria bacterium | reverse complement strand
ACCTAATACCCATACATTATTTCTTACATAACGACATTTATATTTATTGTAATAATCCTTATCATTTTCCTGTGAGTTTTCCTCAGTAATAATTTTTGATATAACATAATTATTTTCTATTATTGAATTTTTGCTACTTATCCCCACGGGATCATTTTCTGCAAGCAAATCAAAATATTTTGAATCAGCAGTGATGGAAACAGCCGGATTGGTATATGACGCTATTGTACATTGACTTGATGGAGAAATCTCAGTGGTACAGGCATCACGCCCATTTTGAAATTTAAAACCTAGTTTATATGGCTTATAATAACAAGCTAATTGATTATCTACTGACTCCCAGAGAACTGGATTTCCACAAGAAGCTAGACAAGACATGCTTTTAACACGTTGCTTCTTGCTAGAGCTCTGGTATGTGAGACGATTAAACCCAGCTTCACAAGGATTTAAGCATACATCAGTATACTCAATTTTAGGTACTTGTTCTTTATACACCATGGTACCACATGCTCCTGGATATTGCTCTTGTAAAATTGCTCCAAATTTGCCTTCATTAATAGCTTTTTTTATGGAATCAATATAATACATATCATACCTATCCAACGCCCATCCAGAATCACGACCAGATGCGGGTGAAATACGTCGTGTTAACATTTTATTTGTTTTATCTACAGCAAGACATTCGGTATATCCATCTTGTTCTGATCTACAACCAGCACATATCGGCTCAAAATTGTCAGGTCCAAATTTTTTGCTCTCTATAGGATCAACCTGTCGGAATAATTCTGCCTTATTTGGCTCAGCTCCTATTTTTAAACACAATCCTATACCCATTTTGGTACAAACTGGCTTACCATCAGAGCCAAGTGGCTGCACGTAATTTTTAGTAGATAGACATTCTCCTTTGTAACCAATCCAATCTGCCTGAAATATTTGATTAGGTTTTCTATCATCAATAAAATTATTGCCAGTGCTGCAGCCTATATCGCTCCATCCTTGATCATTTCCAAAAACATCTATCATTCTAAGTTTACATTTCTTGAATTCGTTTACTGCTTTGCACATAACGCCTATTTTGTTAGAACCAAAATAGCCCTCTTCACAACTAATACAATTAATTTTTTCATTGGGTGGATTTAATGATATTAATTGTGTTGGATAAGTAATGTCTTCATATAAATCCATTTGGTCAAACTTTAAGCATTTAGTACCAACTTTTTGGCATGACACATTCTGTATTTCTAAAATATTCTCTGGTTTTTGATCATTTGGCTCTATAGAGTTACAGTAATGTGGTAGATAGGTGTTACTTTCGAGTTGATTGTTTTCTTTAACAGATTTATTTGCCATAATTTCAGGTGAAATTTTTCTAAAACACCATGGATAAAAATTGTCTTTATCCGTAACCGGTTTAGCAAATTCATTACCACAACTTTGTTTTTGAACACAAAGCCTTTCACCTGTTAAGCCTTGTACTGTTACAAAATTTCCATCGCATTTTTCTAAGTTACAAGTGTTATCTGGGCCTATTACATACCCTTGCTTACAATTTTTTAAGCAATCCCGCCCAAAATTAGTGTAACCTGCTGGGCATGACAAACTTCCATTAAAGCAAACATCGTCGGGAATTTTGAACTGAATTATAGTATTTGTACTTGGATCAGAAACTTTAATTCCTGGTATAGTTTTCATCCCTTCTTGCATTTTTAAAGTATCTTCAGTGTCATGGCCAGTCGTACACTCTATCTCTCCAACTTTTGCTCCTAAAATGTCGCATAATTGTTGAGCACGATTATAAACGTATCTATTGTCATATTGTTCCTGATCACACATTAATTTGTTTTTGAGTTCTACTTCTGCACACAACTTTTGATTATCTTCATCTTTAGAAGTTTTATCTAACTCTTTACAAAAACTTGCCAAAGTAGTCTTACAAAAAAGTTTGTACCGATCTGTTGTAGATAGATTAAAAAATAAAGTCCTAACTAGCTTACGAGTTGGCTGATTAGGTATTACTTCGCCATTTTCATTAAGATTGTTAGTAACACAAGCAACAGTGCATAAACCAGTTTCAGGAGGGGGAGACTGGGCCCAAATTTGAGTGTTTATGGAGGCTAAACATGTTAAGCATATCAAACTTATGATTTTTATGGCTTTTCTTGCTAACACAAACATTATTCGCAATCCATTGATTTTTTTATATCGCTTTATAAGCCTAGTTTATAGCGCGTTTAATTCAATCAATTAAGTAATAATTTATGCAAAAAATATGTGATTAGCTATAATAAAACTAACTAGATAACTATTATACCGACGACTGTTATGAGCCTGAGAAAAATTTTTAATAAGTTTAAACTGTTAAATATAATTTTTATTTATTGTGTTATTTCTTGCAATATTGGCTTTGCTAATGAAGATGGTAGTAAATTTGTAAAAGAAATACAAGCAAGCAAAATTACCGATGATGCTCTCTCTTTCCCAGCCCCTACCCCTGTAACCTACCCAAAAGCTGAGAGCGCTGCTACTTTAGCCATGCAATCAGTATTTGATACTCTTTGCCTAGATATAAGCGCTGGAACAAAAATGACAGAACCAGTACTGTTGACTCAAGAAGATTTTGACGCAGGTAAGTATAGTTATCTTCGAGATATAGACGGAAATCCTCCAAAAGTTGGAGATCAAATCTTCACTACCCGTGAAGGATACATGGTAAATTTAACCGGCCTAATAAGAAAAGGAGCGACTATTAACTGGTCAGCAATAACCATTCCTGATGGAGTTGATAGAGCTAAACTAGCTCAGCATGTAGCTGAGTTTGGAACACAGGGGGCTTACAAAACTCCATGGGGCGCAATAGAAAATAGAGACAATAGTACAGGTGCTAATCTTACCGTTGGAGACTTACCTGATGCCAAACGTGACTACATTGTAGGACAAAAGGGAGCAGAGTATGCTGAGTATTTAACCAAATTAGCTGCCGGCTGTAAAACTAGTCCCTCTTGCAAAGGTTCGTTTGTTGTAGAAGATGGTGAAAAAGTAAGTGATGATGATGCAACTAATACTAAGCTTAAAACAAGCGAAATTGACATGAGCTATGCCGATCTCCAAAAAGAGATTAGAGCAGTAGAAAAAAGCTTAGCAGCTTTAACAAGTGAAGGAAGCGATGGAGCCAAGGCTCGCCAGGAAAAATTAACAAAAATGGCTAGACTCTATACTACAGATGCAAAAAAAATGGCATCAGCATTAAGAGCTGACTTTGCTGAGAAAATTGCAGATTTTGAAGCAAAATTAGCGAAGATAATTCCTACAGATCCAGAGCATGCAAAATTAACTAAAAATTTAAATTCTATTAAAGCATTAAATGGTCTTACCGATTTGGAATTAGTTTCTCTAAGAACTTATACTGGAGCAGGATATGTTCATATGAACGAAATCCTTAGAGGTAACACTGGCATGCAATCTTATGAAGAATGGTCAAGTAAAGATTTCTCTGGAAATTTAGCAACCACAATATTAACAGTCGCCTCTTTGGCTTCAGCACCTAAAGTAACACAGGACGTAAGTAGAATTGAAGGACTATCAACAATCGAGGGAATGGCTCGAATAGAAGGTCATAGAGGCTTACCATTTCATCCATCAAGCTTCGTTAGCAACTCGAGTTTTCCTCTTGCAGATTGGATGAAAGCTAATTGTGTAGTTGTATTAACCAAAGATGCAGAAGTAATAGATATAAGTGGACTTAGTATGTATGCAGGAGAGGATGAAGTACTTAGGGGACCGAGTGACGCAGGATACGTGAGATCGGTATATCAAAGTATTTATAAAGATGCCAATGGTCGTAATGTTCCTATTTGGGTAGTAGAATTAGATGCCACAAAAGATTTTAAACCCGGTGGAGCTTTATTAGAAGTAGACGATTCTAGTAAATTAGGACCACTATGGCAAGCAAAGCTGATTTCAAGAGAGCAAATTGAAGATGGGCAGATTCAAACAAAGCTAGAACTACCAAATGGTTCTAAAGTAACTGTTGTTACACAGATGCAAGGAGAGCTAGAGACTATTAAGCTCACATCGGACGCGACCAGCGAGACGATTACAAGAAGGCGTGAGGAGGTATCAAAAGATTATTATAAAGCCAAAAGAGCAGCACAAATTTCTCGATCAATGGTAGCTAGAAACTTATTCTCTTCAGCTGACTCGTCCGTCGGCTTATCTCTGGACATAATGAAGTCAAAACTTTCACAAAAACAAAAATCAGATATCACCACAACGGAGTCAAAAAAAATCGCATCAGCTAATTTTCAGACTTATGTGGCAATTAAAAAATATCAAGCAAGTATTGAAGAATACTTGCGCTTGCCCATGTCACCTGCTACTGGAAGTGAGCAAGAACAAAGGTGGAAAACTACACTAACAGCAGAAATTGATCAAGGAATCGAAGCGTGGCAACAAAAACAATACAAATTACTTGAATTCAGACAGACAATTTCTGTAAACCATGCCGATCATGCTCAAAAAGAACATGACAAAGCACAGCAAGAATATGACGATGTATTTGCTAAGATTGACCAAGCTCAGCTTAACAAAGCAACAGAAGCATTAACCCAAGCTCAAAAAGCATTATCTGATGCTAAAGCTGCAGCTGCACCAAAACAAATTGATTTAGTTCTAGCACCAAAACTGAAAGCTGCTATTAAGGCAGCACAAGATAACGTTGATAAGATAACAGGACCTCAAGTTAAAGCACAGGCTAATTTAGATCGTGCAACTACAGAGTTAAAAGAGGCTAATAAGAAAGTAGAGTCAACTCGAAAAGCTTTAGTAGATCACCAGAAAGCTGTAACAAAGGCTAGAATGGACATCTCTTTACACCGAGCAGAAACAACTAGAGCAGAAATTAACAAACTAAGCAAGCTCTATAAATCATTTAAAACAATGGTCAACTCATATGCAGGTAACCAAGCAAAAATAAATACTGACATTTTAGCGCTTAAACAAGCTGAGATAAGTTTATCAAATCCTGAGGATATTGCAAAAAACAAGGAGGCACTGAGTAAACTAGAAGCTCAAGCGATAAAATATAATCAAGATCTTGTGCGTCATGGTGATGCCCTATCAAAACTATCAAAAATAATATCTATGTTGTCAGCACATGCTACAGTACTAGCTGAAGATGCTATTGCTGTAAAAAATCCTCAATCTTTACCTCTAGTACAGCTGGATACTAACTTAAAAGCCAAGCAAACAGAACTTGCATCAAAGAAACAAGCTCTTGATGCTCAAACAGCCAAAATTCAGGCTGAAACCAAAGACTCAGCGTTAGCTCAAGAAGTAGACAGGCTATATCAAGAGTACCAAGCAGCAAAGCAAGCTGCTGATGAGTTAACCGATAATATAGCAGCTGTGAGATCTTTATCCGCATTGGTTATTTATGCAAAGACCACAAGCACGGAAATTACAGCTGATAATGCAAGCAGAATAGCGGCTAGGCGGACTGCTCTTACCAGTGAACAACAGCGACTCACCGCTCAAGGTGTTTCAGCTCAAGATAATCTTACTAAACAAAAACAAAATGCTGCAGAGAATGAAGATGCCTATACAAGACTACAAGCTGATTCAGACAAAGATCTCAGTGATGAGAGCAAAAAAAATCTTGCTCTTACAGCAAAAGAACGCTGGGAAGACACCGAATTAGCTGTTAGGTATGCTGAGTTAGATGTAAAAGAAGCTGAGATTGAGAAAAATAAGATTACTGCGGCACTAAAAAGCTTAGACGCTGAGCAAGCATATCAAGCTAAACTTGAAACCGATACCGCAACTATTACAAAAATAGATACACTTAGAACAGAGCGAGCCCGTTTACAATTTTTAACTGAGATTAGTGATCTTGTTGATGATGATCCTGTCACAAAAGCACAGACGGAAGCAGAAATAGCTGATGCCAGAAGAAGAATACCAGAACTAGATCAAGAATTAAGCTCATCACGTACACAGCTAGAGCTAGGCGCATCTGAAGAGCAAAGGGTAACCACTCTTAAAGCAGTAACCGATTCATTAGATGCTGCAGCAAGCTTAGAGGTAGCTGCTTTGCAGTTTGAAGAAGAAACAGCTAAAGTAGACTCTGACCGTGCTCAAGTTCAAACTGCGAGAATAAAAGCTGCTAGTACTAGTGATCCCAAGGTTTCAAGCATGCTAACTGCTATCGACGATCACGACGCCAAAGTGCAACAAGCTAAAATAATGTTAGAACAAGCAGAGCAAGATCCAAGCAAATTTTCTCAATTAGAAATAGACGCAAGAAAACAAGCTCGTACAGATGCCCTAAAAGCAGCCAGGAGCGCACGCGAGAGGATACTTGGAGATACAGATATCACTACTACTCAAAGCAAAATTATATCAGACTATGTAAAAAATAAACAAATCGAAGCAACTAGCACGGACACACAGAAATATTTTCAGCAAGAAGCAGCTGAGGCAGAAAGGGTAAGAAAAGCTAGAACAGGAGGAAAATAACGCTTCTCCAACGCTTTGCTTTTATCTCTTACACCTCAGGCATAACTGCATAACTAAGGGTGAGGTCTAACAGGTTCGGCAGATCCAATAGGCTTGCAACTGTCTAAAGCAAGTTCTGCGCTGCTCATAATTCCTGCCACAGCTGCACGATCATAGTCCACTGCCCTGGGCATTCTTGTACAGGTATGTTCTTCCTCGATAGAATAATCATAATCAGATAATTTTCCCACACTCCACTGATCACCATTAAACACAACACAATTCCCTGAGGTTAATAGACTGCGAGAAAAAGATAAACGAGCCCCTAGACTTGAATTCTCAAAGAAGGTTTTACGATCAGCAAGCAGGTATTGACCAACATCTTTCGGTTTCAGAACTCTTATGTATTCACTATAGCCGAACATATTAACCAACGCCTCACAATTCATACGAAGAAAAAGGTCCACTACAATTGTATTTGCTGACTCGTTAATAGCAGTATGAGCAAAAAACAAGCAATTTAATACATTAGGATAAGCTACAAACGGCCTGCGAGATGGATCCGATGGCTCAGACAAACTAACGAATTGAAAACCTTTAGCACCAAGCTCACGCGCAAAAGCATTTCTTAATATTTCTCCGTTAAATCGTAGAACAAGTTCACCTGACTGCGCTTGATAAAGAATAATTTTAGCTGATTTTTTTGCTGCAGTAACTTCAAGAGCAGCTAGTATTGCTTCAGGAGCAGGAGTAGGAGTAATCGCGGGTATAGCTTCAGCAAATTTTTTAATTTTTGCAGTTACACCTGCATCTGCTTTTTCATCTAACATACCAGCGAATTCTGTTAATTCTTTTTTATGTTCCTGAATAAACTTTAATGCTAATTCTGGAGTTACATCTTCTCCCGTACTCAATTTTGGAGATGGAGCAACTGAAAGACTCATGGCTCTGAGTCGCATTGTGCCTTTCCCCTGAATTGTTATTTTTACACATTTAGCAACATCTTGAGCTATAGCCCACTGTGCAGATTCTGTAGTAGCTTCAGGGAGACTCTCAGAATCAATCAGGGTATTAATGGCATAGAGGTAGTCGCGACCTTGGCTTATTACGAAACTTTTTAATTCAGGATGAATATCTCTCTCTATTGAAGCCATTATACTACCTCTTTGCTACTTAACTATTTGATATAAAATTTAATTAACGAAATAAAACTCTCTAGAGCATTATATCACTAATATAATAAGAGCATAAACCCTTATTAACTAGAAATTAACAAAATTTTTCTAACTAGCTGATTTTAGTAGAAAATTAGTTGAGTTTTTTCTAAGCTAAATTCATGTATAATACAACAAGCTATAAGATCAGCTGAAATATGATAGAAAATATATAGTTCAATCGTGCTATATCTTCTAGAAAAAAATAAGATAATGCAGCTATAATACACAAAAATGATGCTATCTGCTATTATTTATCTATAACATCTCTAGACAAAGCGTTAATACTCCGGCACAATAACTTGATTAATTTTAGTTGAATTTATGTTCTACACCATAGGTATAAAATTAGGTATAAAATGGATATACGAAAAGTTAAAAAACTTATTGAATTGTTAGACGAATCTGGCGTTTCTGAAATTGAAATACGCGAGGGTGAGGAAGCTGTCAGGATTAGTCGTTACCCTAACCAACAATATGGCCCTGTATATAATCACCAGGTCCCAGTTCCTCCGGCTCCTATAGCGACTGCAGCTTCGCCAGCCAGTGCTGTTGAAAAGCCTAAGCAGGCTAGCCCTAATAACAATTCTAGCAGCCCTGCTGTTACAGGCCATGAAATTACTTCGCCTATGGTCGGAACTTTTTACCGCTCATCCACTCCAGAGGCCAAAGCTTTTGTTGATGTTGGCTCAAAAGTTGCTCCTGGTGACACTTTATGTATTATCGAAGCAATGAAGATGTTTAATCAAATTGAATCAGATACTGCCGGAACTATTAAAAACATATTAGTCGAAAATGGATCCCCAGTAGAGTTTGGGCAAGTGTTATTTATTATCGAATAATTTCTAATTAATTTGTAATTTGTGAAACCTTATGTTTGATAAAGTCGTCATAGCAAATCGAGGTGAGATTGCCCTGCGGGTTCTTCGTGCTTGTCATGAAATGGGGATCAAAACCGTAGCGGTTCATTCAACTGCGGATCAAGATCTTTTACATGTAAGACTGGCCGACGAAACTGTCTGTATTGGCCCTGCGCAATCAAATAACAGCTATTTAAATATTCCAGCAATAATTAGCGCTGCAGAAATTACTGACGCTGTGGCTATTCACCCAGGCTATGGGTTTCTTTCAGAAAATGCTGACTTTGCTGAGCGAGTTGAAAAAAGTGGCTTTGTTTTTATCGGACCCAAATCAGAGACTATTCGATTGATGGGTGATAAAGTTAATGCTATTGAAGCAATGAAAAAATCTGGGATTCCTTGTGTCCCGGGATCTGACGGGCCACTGGGTCATGCTCCTGATGAAAATGCCAAAATAGCTAATACAATTGGCTACCCTATTATTATCAAAGCATCAGGTGGCGGCGGTGGCCGCGGCATGCGCATTGTTCACAGTGAAGCAGCACTAACTAACGCTATTTCACTTACCCGTGCAGAAGCCAAAGCGGCATTTGGTAATGATCGCCTATATATAGAAAAGTTTTTAGACAATCCCCGACATATAGAATTTCAAGTATTGTCAGATAATTATGGCAATGCTGTCCATTTAGGAGAGCGTGACTGTTCGTTACAACGTCGCCATCAAAAAGTTGTGGAAGAAGCACCTGCCCCTGGTATATCTAAACAAGAGCGCGAAACATTGGGTGCTATCTGTGTTAATGCCTGTAAAACTATTGGTTATCGTGGCGCTGGTACTTTTGAATTTTTATATCAGGACGGTAAATTTTATTTTATTGAAATGAATACTAGAATCCAAGTTGAGCATCCTGTGACAGAAATGATCACTGGGATAGACATCGTCAAAGAGCAAATTAAAATTGCAGCTGGTGAAAAATTATCTTTTACACAAGAAGATGTTAAGATTAATGGGCATGCTATTGAATGCCGAGTCAATGCAGAGGATCCAACTAATTTTATGCCCTGCCCGGGTCTCGTGACACTATTTCATCCACCAGGTGGCCCAGGTATACGCGTAGACTCACATTTATATAGCAGCTACAAAGTACCGCCTTATTATGATTCTCTCATAGCTAAAATTATTGCTTATGGTAACACACGAGAGCAGGCAATAGCTAAAATGTCGAATGCATTCGACGAGCTAATTATAGATGGTATTAAAACTAATATACCGTTGCACCAAAATATTTTACAGGATGCCATATTTAACCAAGGTGGGTTTAATATACATTACCTAGAGAAAAAATTAAGTGATCAAAAGTAATCAATTAAATCAATTTACTCAATTAACAGTTACAACTAAACGACAGTACGCAGAAGATGTGAGTAATTGGTTGCAACTAAAAGGCGCTGTCAGTATCACCCTATGCGATAGTGGTGATGAGCCTATCTATGAACCCCCGTTAGATGAGACTCCGTTATGGCAACATATTAATATCTCGGCTTTATATGATCTCAAAGTTAATACTCATAATTTAATTAATCAATTAAATTATGACTTCTCACGTGAAGTTATAGACAATTATACTACTGAAACTGTAAGTTATGATCTAAACAGTCAACAATACAATTTTGATCCAATATGCTTTGCTGATAAATTTTGGATTTACCCCTACAATAAACACCCAGAAAAACAAAATAATAAGATAGTATATATTAATCTAGAACCCGGCTTAGCTTTCGGATCAGGTGAACATCCTACGACTATTTTATGCCTAGAGTGGTTAATTAATAATTTAAATAAAGACAGTACTATTATAGATTATGGCTGCGGATCTGGTATTTTAAGCCTTGCTGCTGTCAAATTAGGGGCTAAAGCAGCTTTAGCAGTAGATATAGATCCCCAAGCAATTTTAGCTACTAATGAGAATGCACAAAGAAATAATATTGCTGACCATATTTCTACTTATTTTCCAAATGACTTACCCAACATACAAGTTGATTACTTGGTTGCTAACATTCTAGCCAGTCCATTAATAGAACTATCATCTACACTAGTTAGTTATTTAAAGCCAGGTGGTAAATTAGTTCTTTCAGGAATTCTGGAGGAACAAACAGACTTTGTCGCGCTCAGTTATATGAACTGCGGTATAACTATTTCAGAAATTAAACGTAAAGGTTCGTGGATACGAATTATTGGAGAAAAAAAGTAAATGCCATACAGCAAGGACGCTGCTCAGCCTTTTAAGCAAAAATATTTAATTCTTTTCGGATTATTATTAATCATTTTTTTTGAATTATTTCTCAATAATTCTTTTGGTGAGCTAAGTTTTCTCAATCCAAACAACAATACTTATACCAGTGTCTTACACAATAATATTGTAACTAACCCAGTTATTTTATTGCCATTTGTTTATTTTATTTTAATTCAAATTTTTATTCATTTAGTTTTTGTTTTTTATAATTATTACTATTATCAATATATTCTAATATCTTTTGCAAATTTAAAAAATTATCTTAACCATAAATTTTTCAACCGTAAGATAATCAATACTGAACTTTATACATCTAAATTTAATTTCTCTTTATTTATCATTTTATTAATTATTAATTATTGGCTAGTTTTAATTATTAACACGCTGTACTTTCCTAATTCTAAATTTGCCATAACTAATCCGTATTTATTCTTTTCAAATAAATATATATATAGCCTGGCTATTGTATGGCTTTATTTGGGAGTGATCAGCTGTATTTTGTATTTTTTGCGAAAATATAAAATAAATAATTTTTTAAAACTTATTTTATTATTAGGCATTTTTTCTGGTTTATTAATTAATAATTTTAAATTATCTGGCGCTGGATCAGGCTTGAATATAAACTTAGCTAATCAAACTCCAAAAAAAATAAATGCTTCCCCTAATGTTATATTATTAACCATAGACTCAGTCAGAGCAGATGCTTTAGATAAAATATTACCTATAGATAATCAATATTTTGATTTACCAAAATTTTTTAAAACTGCCGTGAAGTTTAATCAGGCGTATACGCCACAGGCACGGTCATTTCCTGCTTTATATAGCATTTTAAGTGGCCATTACCCTAAGACTGGTAATATTAGGTTTAATTTGGTCGATCAAAGCCAAATAGATTTTCCTAACTTATTGCCTAACGTATTAAAAAAAGCCGGTTATAATACTTTTTATGCGACTGATTCTAGCCAGTTTCATATTATAACTAAAAAATGGGGCTATAAATATTTAGCTGTACCAAAGCCTGGGATCTATGAACATATTATACCGCTTATAAACGATCTGCCTTTGTCTAATATGCTGGTAAATTATAGGCTCAGTAAATATATATTCCCCTATGATTACAGTAACGTAGCAGCTAAGAATACCTATGAGCCGAGTACTTATACTAACAGAATAATAAACAGCTTGGATAACATTAACAAATTAGCTGATAATAAGCCCTTATATTTGCACTTGAACTTTGAGTCTGCTCATTGGCCTTATCAAAATAGAGAGTTAAATAAAAATTTTCCGCTCAAAGAACGTTATTATTCTTGTTTGAATACTATCAACCAGCAAATAAATCAAATATTTGAATATTTAACTAAAAAAAATATATTAAACAATAGTATAGTTATTGTAACATCTGATCATGGTGAATCACTAAGTTTAAGTAATGATAAATTAACTAATTTTAAAACTTACCAAGGTCCAAAAAAATATTTAAATTATATCAATAAATCTCCCGTAGATTATGACTTTGCTGATTTAAATAAACTAGATAATAAAAATATTTTAGATAGTATTTTAGATATCAATACTAGCGGAGGCCATGGCGTTGATGTCTTAAGTAACAGTCAATATAATGTCTTAACTGGCTTGCAGAGATTTGATTCAAGCGGTAAAGCTATCTATTCCCCGCAGAATAATACAACTACTATAGTTTTAAATGATCTGTACCCGACTATTTTAGACTTATTAAATATAAATACACCTTATAGCTCTGAACATCTGAGCTTAGTGCCTTTATTTGTTTTTTCACCAGAAAATAGCACTGCAAAATTTGCTAATAGAAATATATTTTTAGAAACAGATCTACAGACGCCTTATTATACGGCCCAAGAATTGGCAAAAAAAGAAATCTTGACTAATTTTATAACTACCTGGAGTAAGTATTATCACATTACTAAGAAGCAGTATTTAGAATTGCGAACAGATGCTATTGCTGAGCTATTACCAACTAAGCAATATGCCGTGATGAATAACCAAAATATTTTAGCCTATATCCCTGATGGTCTGAAGCAAACTTGGCAGATTTTACAGAATACACCTATTGATACGAATGCCTGTATAACCCCCCGAGTAATCCAGAATCAAGAGAATCTCCAGATAGGAGTATTATGCAATAGCTATAAAAACTCTGCTGGCTATTATGTTTATTTTAATAAACAACAAAATTATTGGGAATTATTTCCAAGCTATGCTGAATTCAAACATAAATCTGAGATTACAAAACTTTATCTGGCTCTGAAAGAAAATTATCAAGATGAACTGAGATTATTAAACGCAGAAAAGTGATAATAATGGTAATATAAAAGATATAGATTAAAATATTAATATATTCTAAATAATATGTAACCATAATGGACAATAAGATCAGATCTGACTATATATCCTGCCCTAGCTGTCTTACTTTATTTCGTCCTAAGGCATCTACGAAATGCATTTGTTGTGGTGAGGAAGTTGACCAGTCAAATAAAATATGTCTCCTAGATGATACTTCCACAGTGAGCGGATACAATAAAATTAAACCAGCAAAAAATTTAAAGTACGAAGCCAAAATTAGTAATGTAAATCACCAGGATAATTTAAATACTGGTTTGAGCTCTAGACCAAAAAATAAAAATAAAAAAGCTGCTACAACAAGTTATCTTCAGCTTCATAAGTTTAAATCTAAGATGTTACTCATCCTTTGGATTCTTATGCCTTTATTTTTTATTGATCTTAGCGTTTCAGTAGTGCTTAAAAATAAAAATCAACTTGCTCAAAATTATAAATTACGTGGTTATCTGCAACAATTTTGTCAATTATTAAACTGTCAACTACCGACATATAAAAATCTTGATTATATACTAATTGAAGACAACGCGATTGTCGCCTCTGAAACTCAGAAAAATACTATTCAAGTGCATGCCATGCTGAATAATACTTCAAATTTTGATCAAAAATTCCCCAATTTAAAAATTAATTTTACTGACATAAATGGCAAACTCATTTCTAAAAAAGTTATTTCCCCTAATCAATATCTCAAAAATTATAATCTTACTGATAATAATTTACTGGAAAAAAATACCAAACAATATATTTCCGTCTTAATAGACGATCCTGGCCAAACTGCTGTTAATTATGAAATTGATTTGATCGGTTAACACGGATATAATTGGCGCTATGAACGATAATAATTCCGACATTGATACAACCAAAACATTGGGAGAATACGTTTCTATTGTACTTAAAAATTATTTTAATAATTTAGATGGTCAACGCACAACTGATTTATATAACATGGTGTTATCTGAAGTCGAGCGACCTCTACTAGAAACTGTATTAACACATACCAACCGCAATCAAACTACCACAGCGAATATACTAGGCCTAAGCCGTGGTACATTACGAAAAAAAATGCAGCAGTATAATCTATTAGATTAATTAATATAATTAAATGACGTCTCTTAAACAAGCTCTCATCAGTGTCAGTGATAAAAGCCATTTAGATCTTTTAGCAAATTGTCTAAAAAATAATAATCTAAATATTTTAGCCAGCGACGGTAGTGCAAATTATTTAAATAATTTACAGACACCTATACCTTGCCAAAATATTTCTGAATATACCTCTCAGCCAGAAATATTAAATGGCCGTGTTAAAACATTACACCCAAAAATTTTTGGCGGCATACTTGCTCGAGCAGATAATCAATCAGATCAAGAAGACTTAGAAAAATTTGCTATTAACAATATAGATTTGATTATAGTCAATTTATATCCTTTTGCTGATCATGCTGATAAACCAGATCGAGTAGATTACATAGACATCGGCGGTGCGAGTTTAATCCGTGCTGCAGCCAAAAATTACGAACATAAACTAGTTCTAATAGATCCAACAGATTATCAATGGCTAATTGATAAACTACAAACAAATACAATTATAACTATTCAAGACAGGCTCTATTTTGCCTCTAAAGCCTTTCGGTATACAGCTGCTTATGAGCAGGCTATTGCACAAGTATTTTCTGAAAATTTATCTAATAATTCTTCAAATAATTTACCTCATAATTTAGAAATAAAATTACATAAAGTACAAGATCTACGCTATGGCGAAAACCCTGAGCAAACTGCGGCTATTTATAATCATTATCCGCAACCTGCTGATCTAATATCAAATTTAATTCCCCATTTAGTTCAAGGCAAAGTTTTATCGTATAATAATCTTGTCGATAGTAACACCGCTCTTGAAATACTTAATAATTTAAATTTAGATGAATCTTTTAAAAATTTAGCGACTTGTGTGATCATTAAACATGCGACTCCATGCGGTGTTGCCTGTGCAAACGATTCTATTACAGCCTATCAAAATGCTTTTAAGGCTGATCCTCGTTCAGCTTTTGGTGGCATAATAGCCATAAATACATTATTAAATGCCGAACTCGCTGATTATATAATTACTAATCAATTCGCTGAAGTTATTGTTGCTCCTGAAATAAATAACGATGCTCGAGAAATTATAAAACTTAAACCTAATCTACGAGTATTATTGTATAAACCGGATCTTAATTTTATCAATTCTCAGAAAAATAATTTATTATATAAATTTACTATTATTAATAATCAGCTTTTTCCCAATAGCATTCTAGTACAAACTGCTATGACTAGAGAAGATTTAAATTCTCCTCAACATTTTACTGTCGTTACTGATAATAAAAACTTAAATCCAAATCTCTTATTAGATTTAAAATTTAGTTGGTACATTTCTGCTTATGTTAAATCTAACGCCATAGTTTTAAGCAAAAATTTAACGACTCTTGGCATAGGTGCAGGTCAAACTAGCCGAATTGGTAGTTTAGAATTAGCGATAAATTTAGCTAAGCAAAATAATCATGATCTTAACAATGCTGTTTTAGCCTCAGATGCTTTCTTCCCATTTCCAGACAGTATAGAATTAGCTCATAGCATAGGTATAACAGCTATTATACAACCCGGTGGTAGTATCCAAGACCCAATAGTAATCAATAAAGCCAATGAATTAAATATATATATGGCATTTACTCATAAAAGAAAATTTTGTCATTAAAATTATAATTATTTATTATGAAAGTATTAATAATAGGCCAAGGCGGGCGTGAGCATGCCATAGCATGGAAAATTGCGCAATCCCCTCTAGTTTCTGAAATCTATGTAACTCCAGGTAATGGCGGGACAGCAACAGAACCAAAAATTAAAAACATTTGTATAAACAGCGACGCGTTAAATCAACTATTAAGTTTCGCAAAAAACAATAAAATAGATTTAACTATAGTTGGCCCTGAGATCCCTTTAGTATTAGGCATAGTCGATTTATTTCAAGAAAATAATTTAAATATATTAGGCCCAAATAAAGCAGCTGCCCAATTAGAGGGATCTAAAGCCTTTTGTAAGCAAATTTTAACTCAAGCAAAAGTCAAAACTGCGGCTTATAAAGAATTTACTTATAAACAGTTACTGATAGCATTAGCCTATATAGAAAACAAATGCCCGCCTTATGTAATTAAAGCCGATGGTCTGGCCGCAGGCAAAGGTGTTAGCATTATTACAACTAAACAACAAGGCTTAGATGTTCTTAAGAACTTATTATCAAAACAAATTTTTGGTGATGCTAGTAAAAAAATTATTATTGAAGATTTTATCTCTGGTCAAGAATTAAGCTTTATTGTTTTAGTATCTAATAATATTATTTTACCCTTGGCCAGCTCCCAAGATCATAAAACTCGGGATAATCATAACCAAGGACCCAACACTGGTGGCATGGGCGCTTATAGCCCAAGTCCTTTATTAACTAAAGATAGATATGATTATATTATTTCTCAAATTATTCAACCTACTTTAGATACTCTAAAAAGATACAATATATTATACAATGGTTTTTTATACGCTGGCTTGATGATAGACACTGATAATAATATTTCTGTTTTAGAATATAATTGTCGACTAGGTGATCCAGAAACTCAAGTGATATTACCTCGTTTAGAATCAGATTTCTTTGAACTCTGTTATGCAGCAGCGACGAATAACTTAACTACTGAGTACGCTAATAATATTAAATGGTCAAATAAAAATGCCATTACAATAGTCTTAGCAAGTAGAAACTATCCTGACAGGGTAATTAAAAACGAAATTATAAAATTACCTGATTGTAATAGTTATAATAGTTATAATAGTCATAATATATCTGATAATAAAATTTTTCATGCTGCTACTTATTTAGATCAAGATAATAATTTTAAAACTAACGGCGGCCGAGTGCTTACAGTCACACAATTAGCAGATAATATAAATAACGCACAAGATTTAGCTTATAAATATATACATAATATTTCGTGGCCTAGTATGTTTTATAGAACTGATATAGGTGCTCAAGCGGTGTCAGCCACAAACGAAACCTAAGCTGATACCGCTTGCTTTTAATATTATTTTTCTCTATAGCTCTCGTCCGCCTCTTAATAATTCACCAACCCCCGTTTCTTCAATAACTATTTTTAACCGAGTTCTAATTTTTTCACTATCTGGGAGCATCAAAATTTCATCTAGGACCTGTTTACTAAAAGAAAAATTACTATTTCGAATAACCCATTTTATTTTAGCTATATTACTATAATTCATACTTAAACTGCTGTTTCTTATACACATTT
>JAGOUU010000026.1 GCA_018061105.1 Gammaproteobacteria bacterium | reverse complement strand
CCCATATAATGGCCAAGTGGACCTACAAAAAAAAACTCTTCGTCATGTCTCACTTGCTTTTAGTGAAGATCCTGTAAGAATTTTACGTCTTGCGAGATTTGCGGCTAGCTTTAATAGGCTAGGATTTGCTGTTTCAGAAGATACTAATAAATTAATGCACGCTATGGTATCGGCAGGCGAAGTTGATGCTTTAGTACCAGAACGAGTGTGGCGTGAGACTGAGAAAGCTTTAGGTGAATCTGCTCCACAGGTTTTCTTTACAGTTCTAAAAAACTGCGGTGCTTTAAGAGTTTTATTTCCTGAGCTTTATTATCTCTATGGCATCCCCAATCCACCGAAGCATCATCCTGAAGTTGATACAGGTATTCATACAATGATGGTGCTAGAACAATCTGCTAGGTTAAGCAGTAATCCTAGAGTAAGATTTGCAGCATTGCTGCACGATTTAGGCAAAGCTAATACACCAAAAGATTTGTTACCTAGACATCATGGACATGAGCAGCGTAGTGTAAAATTAGTAAATAAATTATGCGAGCGCTTTAAAATACCAAAAAATTACCAAAAATTAGCTGTAAAAGTTGCTGAATTTCATGGCGTTTGCCACCGTGCTTTTGAATTACGTGCGGATACAATAGCGAGATTATTAAAGCAACTGGATGCTTTTCGTAACCCGGATGATTTTTATGATTTTCTTTTAGCCTGTACTGCAGACAGTCGTGGGCGAACTGGCTTTGAAGATTGCGAGTATAAACAAGCTGATTACTTAAGCGCATGTTTTCAAGCTGCTCGAAATATTAAATCTACCCCTTATATAGAAGCTGGTTACGAAGGACAAGATTTAGCAAAAGCTATGTATCAGGCCCAAATAGAAGCTATTGAAGTTATAAAAGTCAATTTTACTAATAATTAATATTTATTTTATATATTAAACATGGAAGATCTAACAAATAAAACTGTTTTAATAACAGGCGCTTCTAGCGGGATTGGTTATGCTACTGCGAAGTTATTTGCACAATACCGGGTCAAGCTTATTTTAACTGGTCGACGGATTAATAAAATTAAAGAGCTGAGTAAATATTTAAAACAACAATATAATATTAATATTATAACTTATAAATTGGACGTTTGTGATCAAAACCAGGTTACAAATTTTATTAATAATTTATCAGAAGATTTTCAAAAAATTGATATTTTAATTAATAACGCTGGATTAGCTTTGGGATCTGAGCCCATCCAAAACGGCAGTATCGAAAATTGGGAAACAATGATTGATACTAATATAAAAGGTTTATTATATTTAACTCGTGCTATTTTGCCGAAGATGATTAATAACGGCGGTGGTCATATAGTAAATTTAGGATCTAGTGCAGGTAGACTAGTATATCCAGGTGGTAATGTATATTGTGCGACTAAATATGCTGTAAAAGCTATTTCACAAGCTATTCGTCATGATACTTTAGGTAAAAATATACGAGTCACAGAAATAGCACCGGCTGCAGTTCAAACAGAGTTTAGTGAAGTACGTTGGAAAGACAAACAAAAAGCAGATGAGTTTTATGCTAAATTTAAGCCACTACAAGCCGAAGATATTGCAGATAACATTTTATATGCTGTAACGAGACCTAAACATGTTAATATAGCCGAAATGGTTATTTCGTCCGTCGATCAGGTTGGTACGGCTTTTAATTTAACTGCTCAGCGCGATTAAATTTTAATATTATGGATTTAATATGCCTTCTTTTTTGTAACCGTTTAGCTAATGGCGTCAACGTAAGTTTTAAAGTTTGTTTCAGTGAGATCCCATTAATTAATCTCAGCAATAGGTAATTTCGCGTTCTCGGTTAAGTACAGTATTAGTCGAGATTAAAAATTATTTAATCACAACTCATACCGCCGATCATAAATTTGCAAATCTGAAAAAAAGCTATATTCTATATTTTTATTTAAAATTAAAACCTTAAATAACTCCCCCATTTCACTAGGACTAGTTAATTTTTTTAACTGTTGTTTTAAAGAAAAAACATTCTGCTCTGTAATATTATTATTTATTTCAAAATAATCTAAAATATTATTGGCTAGTAAAAAATGTGCTTGAGTTAAAAAACTTGCTACTTCTAAATTATTTTCTAAAGCTGTTTCGGCTAAGCTCGTAAAATCTACATGGGCAGTTATATCTTGCAGGCCAGGATATAATAAGGGATCCTGATGAGCAAAATGACGGTAATGGCACATAAGAGTACCTTGATTGCGATCATGATGATAATATTCCTGACGTTTGAAACCGTAATCTATAATAATAATTGTTCCTTGTGCTAGGCATTGGCTAATTGATGCAAGCCAATCTTGGGCAAGAAGATTTACTTCAGAAATATAAGATTGAGTTTTATCTGGTATTATTGGAAGAATATTTTGTTGAATATAATTTAATAAATAATTATCTGGTTTATGTTCTTTCCAGACTAAATCATTATTTATTAAAGTCAAACCAAGTTCAGATATTTTATTATTTTCTATATGAAATAAATTAACCGGCATAGCGTCGACTACTTCGTTGGCTAAGATAATACCCTCAAAACTATTATCTTCAGGTAATGTATTAAGCCAAAAAATTTTTTCAGATAAGTTTTTGGGTAGTTGTTTAGCCGTTTGCTTTTGGCGGTCAATCAATTCTGCGCTTAAATCTAAAATATAATATTCTCGGGGTAGGCAGTTTAATTTATCTAATTCTAATAATAAATTAATTGCTAGTATGCCTGTTCCAGCACCAAATTCTAATAAACAAAAATCTGGATGCTTTAATAAAATAGGCTGTATTTGTCTGGCTAAGCCATAAGCAAATAAGGGGCCTAGTTCAGGTGCTGTAATAAAGTCACCTGTTGAGCCTATTTTATGACTCCCAGCTGTGTAATAGCCATAGAGTGGGTGGTATAGAACTGTGGCCATGTAGTCTTTAAAATTTAGCCAATTATTATGAGCGTGAATTTGTTTATAGATATCTTGGGTTAATAATTGAGAAGACTCTAATTGTTCGTTAGATGGCTCAGGAAGTTGCTTGATGAGAGAATTGTTTTTTACTAATTGAATCATTAAAATAAAATATTACTAAAATAAGAGCTTAATAAGGATTTTAATGTTAAATAACCAAAATAACAATAATAACAGGGTTGTTTTAATAACTGCCGGTGCAAAAAGAATTGGGGCTGTAATTGCCGAGCATTTTCACCGTCATAATTATAATATTATTATTCATTATCGCAGCGCCCAGTCAGAGCTAGCAGCTCATGATTTAGCTAAAAAGTTAAACAATTTAAGACAAGATTCAGCTATGATTGTGCAGGCAGAATTAGGCAGCTTAGTGGAGCCTCAGTGTAGCACAGTGTTGATTAATAAAACTATAGGTTTCTATGGCAGGTTAGATGTTTTAGTTAACAACGCTTCGAGTTTTTTTCCAACCGAGATTGGTAAAATAGATCTAGCTGCTTGGCGTGATCTGATGATTAGTAATGTCGGAGGCCCGTTTTTTTTAGCGCAAAGTTTAGCGCCCTATTTAAATAAAACTCATGGCTGTATTATTAATATTTCAGATATCCATGCTGACAGGCCTCTAAAAGGTTATTCAGTCTATAGCATTGCCAAAGCTGCTAATAATATGGTTACGAAAAGTTTGGCCCGAGAATTAGCTCCCAATATTCGAGTTAATGCTGTTGCACCAGGACCTAGTTTAGCCCAAGACTCAGACGTTGATTTTGATAGTTATAATAAAGAAATGCAAGAAAAGACTCTTTTGAAAAAATTAAGCAGTCCACTTGACATCGCGGAAGCTGTTTTGTTCTTGGCTGAAGCTCAGAGTATCACGGGTCAGATTTTAGCTATAGATGGCGGACGCTCGGTAAAATTATAAAGTTCGGGTCATAATTATTCCAACATTTTTAGTCTGACTTAACGCGTTTATTTTTGAGATTTTAAGTTTAATTTGCGAAACAGCAAATGTTGCTAGAATTTGCTGACAAATATGTTCCCCTAGAGCTTCTATCAGAGCAAATCTTTTTGTTTTGCATTCATCAATTAGCCATGCGGTTAATTTACTATAATCAACGGTATGTTTTATATCATCTGTTAGCCCGGCTTTTTTAAGATCTATTGATAGCTCAAGATCTAATACCAAAGGCTGCGTAGTTGTCTTCTCATGTGAGTAAATGCCAATGGTGGTCATTACTTCAAGATTATTAAGAAAAATTATATCCATAGTTTAAATAGTTTAAATAGCTTAAATAGTTTTAAGTTTTGGGTCTCTGCGTTATAGACAAATGGCCGCCAAGTTCTGAGATCTCGAGATCCGCTGTAACTTTGGTTGTTAAAAATAAAATTAAATCTTGAATATTGTTAATAGGCTGCTCTAATGTTTTTTTAGATTGCGTAACGATTTCTTGAAAATCTTTTTTAACTTTTAATAAAACTTTTTCTATTTCTCCATGAAGTTCATTTTTTGAATGAATTTTTTTTGACTCTTCTTCAAGTTGCTGCTCCCTTTTAGGACTAGCACCAAAAAAAGAACAAAAAGTAGCGTGTTGCTTTACAGCAGCAAATGCCATTTGACACATTTGCTTGAGTGTTGCAGCTGTGAAGCAAAGAAACATCATTAGATTGGTTTGTGAAATTCCATAATAGATGAGAAAACCCTGGTTAGTTAGAACTCCCATACCGATTACAACTGTACAACCAAAAACAATTAAGACACAAGATAGAATTTTAACAAAATTTTTTAAATAAAATACAAATTTATCGTGATAGGTATTTTGAGTTTTAGATGGAGTAGAAAAATTTTTAGTATTTGAAGAAAAAAAGTTTCGAAAAAATACTACAAATTTATTGCCACCCTGAGTTTTTTGAGACTCCGATCTTAAAGAGCTACTTGGAGGTTTCGGATAATAAATGCTATGTATTTTTCCAAGGACATTTTGATATAATTCAAAGAGATTTTTAGATTCGCGTTCAGCTTCTGAGAAAGTTAAATATTTTTCATATTTGGCTAAGAAAGCTTTAAGCTCAGATTCTGTAATTTTTTTATTTAATAAAAGTTTTATATTTCCTAGTTCACTTGTTGCATGTGGGTCATTTGGGTTGCCAAACAGGCTACGTAACATATTTTTATTTGTAACAGACAAAGTTATGATGCTGTTACCTAGTTGTTTTATAGCTTCTTCTAGTTTTTCTATTGGTGTTTTATTATCAACATAAGTGTCTTTATTTAATAATCTTAAAATTAAATTTTTTACCCAATCGATAAATCGATAGCAGACACCTAGTATATGCTCTTCGTAGCCGCCATAAAAAGCTGTAAAACCAGATATGGCGGTTGCCCAACAAATAGCAGTAATAACAAATGCTGGCCATGCTATGAGATTAAAAGGATAAAAAGATAATAATACTGGAATGGCTTTAAAGCCTGCAGTTGCACTCGTAAGAGCACCAACAATAAGGATGATAAAAGATAGACTTTTAGCTAGAAAATCTTTAATTTTAGGCCAGGTAAATAAGTTTGAAAAATCAGCTATAGAGCGCTTTTGACTGTTTCTAGACATGTTTCACTATAAAACCCTATGCTCTAGCAGTTTCAAAATATTAACAGATTTTATGTAACTTGTCACTAAATAATTGTTTGGCTATGGTTCTACGAGTTCTAATTAAGCTCAACTAATTAGATATTTATAACTAGTAACCCAACATTGTACTAAAATTAGTATATATTTATTAATCATAAGCAGACGTTAGATGCGCAAGTCTATTTGGGTAGTGCTTATTTTAGGTGGTGTCTTCGCGCTTAGCTATATTAGCGTTGCTTTTTATATGAGCAAACAAGTTGAATATAAATTAAACAGCTTAGTTTCCACGTATAATTCTGACCTACTTCAAATCAGTGTTAAATCTTTTAAAAAAAGTCTTTTTAAATCTAAGGCTACATTAGCAGTTCAATATGATCAATATAATCCATTTAGTCTCGAGCTTAATTTTTTGCATGCCCCGATTTTGAATTATACTACTGCACAAGGTAAGAGCAAAATATACTTAGGAAAGATTTTGCTAAATATAAGAGTTTTTCAAGAGTTTCTAGCAGATCAAAAAGAAATTTTTGCGAACGCTTCTGTTATAGATATTAGTTCTTTGCCGATTAAGCTCGATGTAGATCTGGGAAATATAACGGAAGTTTTATATCAAATAATGGGCATTTACAGTTTTGATAAAACAGAAACTGCCGGGACAATACATTTAAATAAGAAAAGTATTAATTTTGTTTTGCATGGTAATGGAGTTAATCAGTTCACAAAACAAAATAGCATTAAAAGTTCAAAATTTGATGTTTCAGCAGAGTTTTTTACTAAACATATAGATAAACAAAATGCTCAAAGTAAGATCTTAATAAATTTTTCTGCTATTGATGTTGCCAGTCTTCCTAACGGTAATAATGATACTCATAGTAAATATAAATTATCACTAAGCGATCCTATGTTGTCATTTAAATTTACAGGTGATTTGCCTAGGCTGATAAATATCATGCAGATTATTGCTCAAAATAAGATCGAATATAAAGATTCTATTAGTAAAATAGCGACTATGCTATATGAAGATGATCCTCTAGAAATAAGCGTTAATTTAAAAAATAAATCTGCAAGCTGGTCTAATTATAATAAAGATTATCTTAAAGTAGAGAATTTTAATCAAGATTTTATACTAGGCAATACTGAAAAAAGTGTATATATTAAAAACAATATCAGTGGTGAAGATTTTGTTATAAAGTCACTTACTGAAAAACTTGATTTAAAAGTATTAAATTTATCTCTTAATTTAGAAAATGATAAAGCTGCTGATAAAAACTTTATAGATTTTGAAAATATTAATATTTTTGATTTTTTAAATAGCTGGTTTACGCAAATTAATACCGATAATCATAGCAATATTGCTGTGGATGGGCATCTACTGTTAACACAGTTGAGAGGCCAAGGGGTATTGATGGAAAAATTAAATTTAGATAATTTAAATTTAGATTTTAAATTAGATAACACAGACACTAATTATAGTACTGGAGAAGATGATAAGCCGCCAAATACAATTTTAAATTTTAATAGTAAATTAGATAATTTTTTATTTAATTATAATAACAAAGAATTTTATAATTTTGATATAAAAAATCTTTCAATAGACAGCAAAATTAACCTTACGGAATATTTGAATTTTTGGGATAATGAATCGCAGGACGGTTATAATATAGACTTAAAAACTAGTGGGGTTGTTCCAAAAGTTAAAATATTATATTTTTTAGACAAAGATAAATTGATCTTCGATTTAAATAATTTGTTATTTGAGATGAGCTATAAGTTAAGCGCAAAAACTGATGGATATTTTAAAAATAAAACTAATCTTGCTCAATTGTCTTTTGGGAATCTAGAGCATTCTGTATCTATGAAAAACATAGCGATTAATTCTGATATGAAGCAAATGTATAAAAACTTATTAATAGGGAAAAATAGTATGACAGCTTCTGAAGTTAACAGCAAAATCCTGATTAATCAAGCTGATAATTTGTTTGCTATAAAAGATATTAAATGGCTTAATTCTTCAAAATTTGATGCAGATAAAAATATATTTTCTTTTGGCAATACGATTAATTTTAATAATATAGATTATAATAGAGTAAATTTGGGGAGCTTGATTTATACAGATAATTTTATTGATGTTTCTGTCGATGGTTATTTAAAATTTATTACTCAAATGGCAGCAAAAGACTTTGATCAGGCTACTGATGTCAATACAGAACGAGATCTCAGCTCTGTTAATGCTGATAGTATGAATAAAGAAGAATCATCAGATCTTATTAGCCAGTTTTTATCTATGGGCGTAAAAATAAATAATACAATTTATTTAGGTGCTTTAGGAAAACAAAAGATTCCTCAAGATGTTACGGTAGAAAGCGATTTCAAAGTTCAGAAGTTCTCTGCGGATAATCTTAATTTAAGCTTTTTGAGTAATCTGGAATCTAAGTCAAAGATTTTATTATCAAAATCTTATATTGAAAGGATCATTGCTGCAGATAATAATATTTGGAGTTTAAATTTAGAGAAACAATATAAAAACTTACAAACTGTAGGTTTATTAAAATTTGAAAACGATTTGGCAGTAATTAATATAAACTATGATAATAGTGAATTAAAAATTAATGGGAAATCATTAGAATATTGGACGGCTAAACTACAGGCCTTAAAAGAAGTACATAAATAAAAAAGGTGGCAAAGCCACCTAAATTAATCGTACTACTTCACTGTTTTAATATAGTCTTCCATGCGAACTTAACAAACTTAACAAACTTAACAAACTTACGGACTTAAAATCTATAATAAATCCTATCCTTGGAAATTGAAGTTCAGTCTACATCCTTGTAGGTAACTTCTCGTAAATCCATTTACTATGGATATTAATTTAACAAAATCCACACATATAGCAATGGTCAAATGTTAAGTATTAAAGTTATTGTAAGTTTAAATTTGATATATACTGTAAAATATAGATATACATATCAATACAATAGAAACTTTTTCGAGTATAGCGTATTGAATCTCTTAAGATATAAAAGCAGAAAGCTTACAATAGTATAGGATAATGCTTACAAAAGGCAGACTATTTTTCAAGATATTGAAGTTTGTCAGGTACTTTGTCCCAACTTTTAGCATCAGCTGGTGCAGCTATTTTCGATGTTATAACTGGCCATTGCTTAGCAAGTTCAGCATTTATTTGAATAAATTGCTCTTGACCAGCGGGGAGATCATCCTCAGAATAAATAGCTGAAACGGGGCATTCGGGTTCGCATAAGGCACAGTCAATACATTCATCTGGGTCGATAGCTAAGAAGTTTGGCCCTTCATGAAAACAGTCAACTGGGCATACCTCTACACAGTCTGTGTATTTACATTTTATGCAACTTTCAGTAATTACAAATGTCACAAGTGACTCACTAATATTTAATCTATTTGCATTTTAGCAACAAATTATATTTTGTCTAGCTTTAGATCGATGAGCTATTGTATAATGACTAGTTATAAATCAGTTGAATTATCAAATTATTTAGATAATATATTTATATAATAATGAAGAATGATGTAGTTATCATAGGGATAGCGGGGCCATCAGGATCGGGCAAAAGCTTATTAGCCTCAACTATAGTTAACGAGTTAGGCTCTAGTAAAGTTGTTGTTATTTCAGAAGATTCTTATTATAAAGATCTAGGCGATATGCCACTTAAAGTACGGTCAGAGTTAAATTATGACCATCCTGATTCTTTGGATCATGATTTGCTGATCAAGCATCTTGAGATACTTCAATCAGGAAGAGAGGTCGCAATCCCTCAATACGATCATTCAGCTCATGCAAGGCTGCCAGACACTCGATTAATTCAAAACCATACAATTATTGTTCTCGAAGGTATCTTATTATTTGTTGATCCTGCTTTGCGCAAGCTGATGGATATGAGGATTTTTGTTGATACACCCCTGGATATATGTTTTATTCGTAGGCTAGAAAGAGATATTATAGAACGTCAACGTAGTGTTCATTCTATTATTAAACAATATTCTGAGACAGTAAGACCGATGTATCAGCAATTTATTGAGCCATCTAAACGTCATGCAGATATTATTGTCCCCAGAGGTGGTAAAAATAGAATTGCTATTGATATAATAAAGGCAAAATTAAACGAGTTACTAATTTAAATGTTAATATTGAAACTACAAGCTGTCTTTGGCATATTGGTTTTTTTAAGTTTTTGTTGGTTGATTAGTAGCGATAGAAAAAATATTGACTATAGTCAAATTGCCATTGGTATAGGCTTGCAATTTTTTATTGCGCTTATAGTTACTAATGTGTCGTTAGTTCAAACAGCTTTCAATTATTTAAACAATGGTATCATGGCTGTTTCTGAAGCTACTAGAAATGGCACAGCTTTTGTTTTTGGTTATCTTGGTGGAGCGCCACTGCCATTTACAGTTGCTCCAGAGCACGAATCTCGTTTATTTATTTTAGCTTTTCAATCATTGCCTGTTGTTATGGTCATGAGTTCGTTGACTTCAGTTTTGTTTTATTGGCAAGTAATTCCAGTTATAACTAAATTTTTATCTAAAATATTAGAACGAACATTGGGTATAGGTGGTGCACTTGGATTGAGCTCAGCTTCTACTGTATTTTTTGGTACAGATGTTGCAGCTTTACTCGTTAAACCCCATTTAAAACATATGAGCCGCAGTGAATTATTTACTTTAATGTCATGTGGTATGGCGACAGTGGCTAGTTCAATCATGTTGTTATATACGCAGATTTTGCAGCCAGTGTTCAATAGTAGCGGAGTTGCTCTTGGCCATATTATTACAGCTTCTTTTATAAATGTCCCCTCTGCTTTAGTTGTAGCTTTAATTATGATGCCTCAAGTTGGTAAAACAACAGGAGGACATCTAGTTATAGCAGACAAGCCGCATAGTACAATGGATGCTGTAACACGGGGTGTTAGTGATGGTTTGAACATTGTACTGAATATTACTTCAATGCTTGTTGTCTTGACTGCTCTTGTTTATATAGTCAACAATTGTCTTTCAGTTATTAATATTTTTGATCAGCCTATAACATTGCAAAAAATATTTGGTTTAATATTTTCCCCGATTGCTTGGCTGATGGGCATTCCTTGGTCTGAGGTTTCTATCGCAGGCAGTTTAATGGGGACAAAAGTTGTCCTAAACGAAATCTTTGCTTACCAGCAATTAGTAGCTGAGATGGGTAATATCAGTCAACATACGCAATTAATCATGGTCTACGCTCTTTGCGGCTTTGCTAATTTTACAAGTGTCGGGATTATTATTGGTGCTTTAAGTATTTTGATTCCAGAGCGGCGTTCTGAAGTAGTAGATTTAAGTTTAAAAGCTATTGTCTCAGGCGCGCTGGCTAACTGTATAACAGGAACAATCATAGGAATATTGACATGATAAGAATAACAAGGATGTTAGTTGTTTTAACTACTCTCGCCATTTTTACTGCAGCTAATATAAAAGCTGCAGGGGATCTGCCAGCAACTGTTGGTACTGTGGGCAATACCAGTAATATTAGTACAGCGAATGAGCATGAATCAGACAGCGAACACGAAGGCTTTGTCATTGAGTGGGAGGATGGGAATATCTATGATTTTTTTCAGCAGGTAAGAAGTGCTTTTGATTTTAATCTTGATTCGATAGATATATTAGGTTTTTCTAGTTCAGATAGTGCTAATGCTAATAAAGATAATAGTGTAAATGCTCATAACTATCATAAAAAAAGTGATGATATAAATACTGATCTAGATGTAGCCACGAATGCTCAAAATACGCGCAACAATAGTGACAAATCTGAGCCTGAAGAGCAAGAAGATTGGCGGACAGAGCGAAAATGGTGGCAGCGTGGAGCTCCCGTATTATAGCTATACCAACGTAAATTAGATCAAATTAGCGTCATTGATGAAATCGATGATAGCATCAGGTAATTTCTTATCAGTTATCTCGTAATTTAGTTCGGCAGTTTGCTTGCCTGAGCTAGAATTATAGCAGTTACTTGGTCTATATTTATTATCTAGTGATCCACTTTTGCAGCCCCAATGAAAAGTCCCATTAGTAATTTTAGGCTCTAAAATAATCGTTTTATCCGAAAGGGCATTAAAGTCAACATTTTTAGCAAAAGTTAAAACAATATCACCAAATTCATTAATCTTTAGTTCTGATAATAGTGAATTTTTAAATTGATCAGGCTCTGGTATGTTAGCTTCTTTATTACTAGTCGGTAGTACGCCATTCTTAGAATAATAAGCCACAATTGCTTCTTGAGGATCTTTAGATTGTTCGATAGCCTGATTGACATGCTGCTTGTTAAGCTCTTGATTTTGCATAGACATAAAGATACCGGCAATAGCTGTTAATGATACCAAAGATTCTATTAGAGAAAACCCTTTTTTCTTGCTCATAACTTTGCTCTGATTTCTCAGTATATTCATCTATCATACTTATAAGTATAACATATAACTCGTATAAAATTTATTTATAAGCAAAATATTTATTTTATTTAAAATCAACAAGTTATTAAAGAATTAACTTAATATAACTTAATCTAGAAATGGGGTATAATTTTCAATTATGATAATAGATTGTGTAATAGATTGGCAAAATTTTATTCCCGAACTTGATCTTGCAAATATTGGCTCAGTTCTTCAATATTCAGGCTCGTTAACGCAGCTTTTAAATAATTACGCCTCCCAAGAGCAATTGACTTTAGATTTAAAATTACTGAAGCAAGACTTTTGCCAGCCCAGTCAATTAGAGTCAGAACGGCTAAATTTATCCCAGGAGATTAATATATTACAGCGTATTATAGTGATGTCTGTTAATCATGATAAGCCTTGGCTTTATGCACGGAGTTATTTTACGCCAGAGGGTGTTGCTTATTTAGGAAGTGATTTGTTGAATCTAGGGAACAATTCTTTGGGCAGTGTAATTGCAAATTTTGATAATAGTCGGGTACATAGAAATCATTTTGAATATGGGCATGTATCTTTATCTGAAATATTAAATAAAAATTTGGATAAATATTTTGGATATAATAATCTTTTAGCTAGAAGATCATTGTTTATTCTAGATAATAAACAAATATTATTTAATTTAGATGAAGTTTTTTTGCCTGCTTTAATTAATAAATTAATAAAAATAAATTAATAAATCAAATATATATGGGTATACAAAAATATCTTTATTTAATTAGATTTGATAAACCAATTGGTACAATATTATTGCTTTGGCCTACTCTGTGGGCTTTGTGGGTTGCAGGGCATGGTACACCTAGTTTACTTATAACTTGTATATTTATTATCGGCGTATTCTTAATGCGTTCCCTAGGATGTATATTAAACGATCTTGCCGATAGAAATTTTGATGGTATGGTAACTCGAACACGACATAGACCTTTAGTTACTTCAGATAAAAAGACCAAAGTTACTGTTAAGCAAGCTTTATTATTGGCTTCTATGTTAAGCCTAGTAGCTTTTAGTTTAATATTGATCTTAGATAAATTATTAGACAGTTATCAATTACTTTGGCACTCTGTTGTAGCTTTAGTGTTAGCTAGTTTTTATCCTTTTGGAAAAAGATTTTTTGCTTGTCCGCAATTTATATTAGGCATTGCATTTGGTTATGCTATTCCAATGGTATTTGTGGCCTTGTCACAAGAATTAACTTACATAACTTGGTTGTTATATAGTGCCAGTATAATCTTGACTGTTATATACGACAGTTTCTATGCAATGGCAGATATTACAGACGATTTAAAATTGCAGTTGAAATCATCAGCTATTTGGTTTGGGAAATATGATTTATATATAATTGGCTGTTTGCAGTTATTGTTATTAATAAATTTAATGACTCTGGGTTATTTATTAGAATTTAAGAGATTTTATTTTTTTATTGGTTTAGTATTGTTATTGTGTATCTATCAGCTAAAATTAGCTGGCTCCCGGAAGCCTGCTGATTGTTTGGCAGCGTTTAAAAATAATGGAATAACGGGGTTAGTTATTTTCCTAGGGTTTGTTTCAGAATATATATTATAGATAATAAATTTTAGATAGTAGGAGCATTCAGTATGGCTATACTTGCGATGCATGAGCTAGCATTAAAAAATAAAGTGGTCATGATCAGAGAAGACTTTAATGTTCCCCTGAAAGATGGTCGAGTCGCTAACGATAAAAGAATAATGGCAACGTTACCGACTATTCAATATGCTCTTGACGAGGGCGCAAGAATTATTCTCGTTTCACATTTAGGTCGCCCTACTGAGGGAGTTTATGACTCAGAGTTTTCGTTAGAGCCAGTAGCAGATCTGCTGAGAGACAGATTACAGCGTCAAGTAGTATTAGTCAAAGATTGGCAAACTGATTTAGATAAAAATAAAAATAAATTAGATGACATAATTCTTTTAGAAAATATAAGATTCTGCGAAGGTGAAGATAAAAATAGTCCAGCATTGGCTAAACAATTAGCTAGTTTATGTGATGTTTTTGTCATGGATGCCTTTGCTTGTAGCCATCGTAAGCAAGCTTCTACATATGGCGTCATGGAATACGCTAAAGTTGTTTGTGCAGGGCCTTTATTATTAGCCGAACTAGATGCTCTTGAAAAAGCGTTGCAAACACCTACTCGGCCTCTAGTAGCTATAGTGGGGGGGGCAAAAGTTTCTACAAAATTAAGTGTTTTGTTAAATTTATCAAAAAAAGTGGATAAATTAATAGTAGGCGGTGGTATCGCTAATACTTTTATTGCCGCAAGTGGGTTATCAGTAGGTGCTTCACTTTATGAATCTTCGCAGTTAACGATGGCTCGCACTTTATTAGAAGAAATGCATGCGCGTGGCACACCTATTTTAATACCTGTGGATGTTGTTGTTGCTAAAGATCTTGCGCCAACAGCAAAAGCGGTGATCAAGCCTATTAATCGCGTTGAAGACGATGATAAAATTTTAGATATGGGACCAGATACTAATAAGATGCTCTGTAAAGAACTTGCTGGTGCGGGAACTATCTTATGGAATGGTCCGATTGGAGTATTTGAGTTTGATCAATTTGCTGAGGGAACAAAAGCTATTGCTTATGCAGTAGCCCAAAGTAAAGCTTTTTCAGTTGCCGGCGGTGGGGATACTTTGTCTGCGATAGATAAATTTTGTATAGCAGATAACCTAAGTTACATTTCTACTGGTGGTGGGGCCTTTTTAGAATTTGTTGAAGGTAAAAAATTACCCGCTATTGCTATATTAGAGCAGCGATCTGTTGTAGAAGCTTAATAAAGGTGTAATTAAATTATGTTAAGACGAACTAAAATAGTTGTTACTTTAGGGCCGGCAACTGATGATCCACAAGTTTTAACAGAAACTTTATTATCTGGCGTCGACGTAGTCCGTATTAATTGTTCTCACGGCACTATAGAAGAACGTGAAAAAAGAATACAAGTAGTCCGGAAAATTGCTAAATCTTATAATTTAGATATTGCAACTTTATTAGATCTGCAAGGTCCAAAAATACGTATAGGTAAACTTCAATCAGGAGCCATAGAATTAGTTTCTGGTGAAAAATTACTTATTGATTCAGATTTGCCTGATTTACCTGATTTATTAAATAATAATAAAACTAAACAAATCGGAACAGATTATAAGCAGCTTAGTAACGATTTGAAAATTGGTGATATATTATTATTAGATGATGGGAGATTGTCTTTAGAAGTAAAAAATATAAAAAACTCTCAAATAGAATGTCTCGTGATCACAGGTGGTTTATTAAAAAGCAACAAAGGAATTAATGTGTTAGGCGGTGGTCTAAGTGCTCCGACTTTAACAGATAAAGATCAAGAAGATATTCAATTTGCTGGTAAATTTCAAGTTGATTATATAGCGTTGTCATTTGTACGAAATAAATCTGATGTTACTGTTGCTCGAGAGTTGTTAAATCAAGTAAATAGTCAGGCAGGAATAATTGCCAAAATAGAACGTGCAGAGGCTTTAGCAACTCTAGATACTCTTGACGAGATAATAAAAGTATCTGACGGTGTTATGGTAGCGCGTGGTGATCTTGGTGTGGAAATTGGTGATGCAGAATTACCATCGGTGCAAAAACATATTATTAATCGCGCACGTGCTTTAGACAGAGTAGTTATAACGGCTACCCAAATGATGGAATCTATGATTGAAAATAATATTCCTACTCGTGCTGAAGTATTTGATGTGGCTAATGCTGTTATTGATGGCACTGATGCTGTGATGCTCTCAGCAGAAACTGCTACAGGTAAGCATCCTGCAACAGTTGTTCAGGCAATGTCAAGAATATGTCTAGGTGCCGAGCGCAATCGTGCGACGATGGTCTCTGGTCATAGAGTAGAATGCAGATTTGAACGTACTGATGAAGCTATAGCTATGGCGACTATGTATATTGCTAATCATCTTGATGTTAAAGCAATCATAGCGTTAACTGAAACTGGTGCTACGCCGTTATGGATGTCCAGAATCAGAAGTGGTATTCCCATTTATGCTTTGACTAGATTTGAAAAAACCCTGCTAAAAATGAAATTATACAGGGGCGTGTATCCAGTATATTTTGATGTAACTAAACAAAAACGAGAAATGGTGAATCGTCAAGCGATTGAAGAGCTTGTAAAGCTTAAAGTTGTCAAAACTAATGATTGGGTTGTTATGGCTCGTGGAGATTTCTTAGGAGTCGACGGTGGTTGTAATACTTTAAAGATCTTAAAAGTAGGTGATATAAATTAATTAATTAGGAGTAGTAAGAATGGCATTAATTACATTACGGCAGTTATTAGATCATGCTGCAGAGAATAACTATGGTGTGCCTGCGTTTAATGTAAATAATCTTGAACAAATGCGTGCTATCATGTTGGCTGCTCAGGCAACTAAAAGCCCTGTTATAGTACAAGCTTCAGCAGGTGCAAGAAAATATGCTGGACCAAGATTTTTAAAATATTTAATTATCGCTGCAGTTGAAGAATTTCCAGATATCCCTGTCTGTATGCATCAAGATCATGGTGCTTCACCTGCTGTTTGTCAGCAATCGATTCAACTTGGCTTTACTTCTGTTATGATGGATGGATCGCTAGAACAAGATATGAAAACGCCATCAAGCTATGAGTACAACGTCGCTATTACTAAACAAGCAGTAGAAATGGCGCACGCTGGCGGTGTTTCCGTAGAAGGCGAGCTGGGTTGTTTAGGATCGCTCGAAACCATGAAAGCTGATAAAGAAGATGGCTCTGGCGCTGATGGTGTATTATCCAAAGAACAATTATTAACTGATCCAGAGCAAGCAGCAGATTTTGTAAAACTAACGAAAGTAGATGCTTTGGCTATTGCAATAGGTACTAGTCATGGAGCCTATAAATTTACTCGTCCACCTACAGGGGACATCTTAGCTATAGATAGAATAAAGCAAATTAATAAAAGAATTCCTAATACACATTTAGTTATGCACGGTTCTTCTTCTGTTCCGCAAGAATGGTTAGAAATTATTAATAATTATGGTGGTGATATGGGTAAGACTTATGGTGTACCTGTTGAAGAAATCCAACAAGGTATCAAGCATGGTGTACGAAAAGTTAATATAGACACAGATCTGAGGATGGCCAGTACTGGAGCAATTAGGAAGTTTATGGCAGAGTATCCTGCTGAGTTTGATCCAAGAAAATACTTAGCTACTGCTACAAAAGCTATGACTGAAATTTGTAAGGCTCGTTATATAGCTTTTGGTTGTGAAGGGCAAGCTGACAGAATTAAGCCAGTGCTATTAGAAGATATGGCAAATTTATACACCCAAGGTAAATTAGATCCTATTATTAATATAAGATAAAATTTAGAGTATAGAATATAGAATGTTATCATGGATGATATTGCCTCTCTTGGGCATTATAGTTGGTACTCTTAGTGGGTTGTTAGGCATTGGAGGCGGCGTAATTATGGTGCCAATGCTTGCCATGATCTTACCAGTTCTTGGTGTAGAGCCTAAGATTGCAATTCACTTAGCATTAGGTAGCTCCATGGCTACTTCTTTTCTGACGTTATTATCTAGTGTCATAGTCTATAGTCGCAAGGGGGTTGTTGATCGAGAAGTTTTTAAGAGTTTTTTACCAGGAATTATCTTTGGTGCAGTAACTGGACCCTGTATTGTCCATTTATTATCGGCAGTTATCTTAAAAGTTATCATTGGAATTATTATGCTAGCTTTAGCCTGTAATATGGCTTTTGATTATGAGATCCCAGCTACACGCAAGTTACCTAGCAAGAAAATTATTCTTATAAGTGGATTAGTAATAGGTGTTTTGTCTTCATTTGCTGGTTTATCGGGTGCTGCTTTAATAGTTCCATATTTAGTTTGGTTTGGATTGGGCATGAGCAAAGCTGTCGGTATAGCAGCAACTTGTGGTTTACCGTTATCTTTTATTGGTACCTTAAGCTATATGAT
>JAGOUU010000025.1 GCA_018061105.1 Gammaproteobacteria bacterium | reverse complement strand
GTACTATATTAGAATGATGTTCTGCTACAGTGAGTATTATTTCGTCTGATTTACGAAAAAAATCTGCATGTTCTAAAATACTAGCAACTAAATTAATAGACTCGGTAGTACCACGAGTAAAAATTATTTCATCAGCTCCTGTAGCATTGATATAATTTGTTACTTTCGATCTCGCCTGTTCGTACATTAAAGTAGCATTATCACCCAAATAATGAAACGCACGATGTATATTACTATGACAATTAGAATAATAATTACTTATAGCTTGTATAACAGCATTAGGCTTTTGTGAGCTAGCGGCATTGTCTAAATAAACAAGCGGTTTATTATATATTTTGACAGATAATATAGGAAAGTCTTGCCTAACTTTAGTAACATCAAACATAAGATTTCACGTCTAAGTTATGATTAATCCAATCTAATACTACGGAATCTTTGATAACAGAAATTATACTACCCATAAAAGCATTAATTAATAACTGGTTAGCCTCCTCTTTTGGAATTCCTCGGCTTTGAAGATAAAACAATGCTTTTTCATCTAATCTACCAATAGTAGCGCCATGCGTGCAGCTTACATCTTCTGAGTAAATTTGTAACTCCGGCTTAGTGTAGATTTCTGCATTTTTTGATAGTAACAAGTTTTTATTACTCTGAATTGCCGCATTGCCTTTGGTGCCAGCTTTAACATATACCATGCCATTCCAAACACCACGCCCACGATCAGATAAAACGCCACGATAACTCTGCAAGCTTTTGCCATTTGAACCATTATGAAAAACTTTCAAATGGCTATCCATATGCTGGGTTTTTTGAGGCAGAAACAATCCATATAAATTTGAGACTGTATTATCGCCGTTCTGGTTAACTATAATATCTTGACGAGCCAGTTTTGAACCTATATTTATATTATAATTATAATATTCGGAGCCATCAGATTGATTGATAATATAAGCAGCCAAATGATAATTATTTTTGCCCTGATCTTGTAAAATATAATGATCTAACACAGAGCCTGATGACAAATTAATTTCTAGCAAAAAATTACTATTTAACTCTATATTATTATCAATATTAATATACTCTTCTGTTAAATTAATATTTTTATTGCTGGCAATATTTAAAACATTTTTAATATTAATGACTTTATTATGGCTGTCATGAGTGTAAAAATTTAATATTTTTATATTTAAATTATTTAATATATTATTATCTGATAGATTTATTATTACACCGTCTTGATTTAAATCTAAACTCAAATTAACAACGGCGTTGCCGGACAGCTCCGGGTTATAATAACCATCAATAAAAACTATAGTAGTTTCAGCATTATTTTGGTTACTTTGGTTATCTTGATCAATATAACTTAAAATTTGTTCATAATTACATTGTTTATGACTTACTTTATTTCCTAAAGTAAAACCACGATTTTCGAGATGAGTTAAGTCAGTATATTTCCAGTCTTCCAAAACTCGATTATCTGTCAGAAACTCTGTAACTAATTGTTTATAGCTCATCTAATAACCTACTGTAACCAGTTGTTTCCAATTCTAATGCCAGCTCTTTACCACCAGATTTAATGATGTGGCCTCGAGCTAGTACATGAACATAATCAGGTATTATATAATCAAGCAATCTTTGATAATGCGTTATCACCATAAAAGATCGGTTTTTGTCACGTAGTTGATTGACACCTTCTGAGACTATTTTTAAAGCGTCTATATCTAAACCAGAGTCTGTTTCATCAAGAATAATTAAATCTGGTTTTAACATCAGCATTTGTAAAATTTCGTTGCGTTTTTTTTCGCCGCCCGAAAAAGACTCATTTACTGATCTGTATAATAATTCGTCACTCATGCCAACTTGTTTAAGTTTAGCTTTTACTTCTTGTAAAAATTCTATAGCATTGACTTCTGGTAAATTTTGAGATTTTCGATTAGCGTTAACTATACTTTTTAAAAAATTAATATTACTCACACCTGGGATTTCTACCGGGTACTGAAAAGCCTGATAGATACCCAGATGAGCTCGCTCTTCAGGAGACAAATCTAAGAGATTATGATTTTTAAAAGTAACTACGCCGTTAGTCACAGTATAGTCCTCACGGCCACTTAAAATATTAGCTAACGTGCTTTTTCCAGAACCATTTGGCCCCATAATGGCATGCACCTCACCTGGCTTAATACTCAGACTAATACCCTTTAGGATATCTTTATCAGCCACGCTAGCATATAACTCACTAATTTCTAACATTTTTTCTATTGCCTGTTTATTTTATATTTTATTTTAAATCGTAATTAGCCAACTGCACCTTCTAAACTGATCTCCATAAGCTTTTGTGCTTCTACTGCAAACTCCATAGGCAGTTCTTTGAATACTTGTTTACAAAAACCATTGACAATCATCGATACAGCATCTTCTTGAGATAGCCCTCGTTGACGACAATAAAATAATTGATCATCAGCTATTTTAGAAGTTGTTGCTTCATGTTCTATCGTGCATTCATTATTTTTAGATTCTATATAGGGAAATGTATGAGCTTTTGCATCTGGTCCTATTAACAGCGAATCACACTGAGTAAAATTACGACTACCATGGGCATTTTTACCCATTCTGACTAAACCACGATAAGCGTTGCTGCTATGACCGGCAGAAATGCCCTTAGATATAATTAAACTCGAAGTATTTTTACCTATGTGAATCATCTTAGTACCAGTATCAGCTTGCTGTTTATGGCGAGTTAACGCTACTGAGTAGAATTCTCCTCGTGAGTCATCACCCTGTAGAATAACACTTGGGTATTTCCAGGTAATTGCTGAACCAGTTTCAACCTGTGTCCAAGAAATCTTAGCACGATCGCCTATACAATGGCCGCGTTTTGTCACAAAATTATAAATTCCACCCTTGCCGTCTTTATCGCCCGGATACCAATTTTGTACGGTAGAATATTTTATCGTAGCACCTTCAAGAGCTACTAATTCGACTACTGCTGCGTGTAATTGGTTCTCATCCCGCATCGGTGCTGTACATCCTTCAAGATAACTCACATAGCTGTTCTTATCAGCAATAATTAAGGTACGCTCAAATTGCCCTGTATTAGCAGCATTTATTCTAAAATAAGTTGATAATTCCATTGGGCATCTAACTCCTTCTGGAATATAAACAAACGATCCATCAGTAAAGACGGCAGCATTTAAGCTAGCAAAAAAATTGTCCGTGTAAGGCACAACAGTGCCCAAATATTTTTTAATTAATTCTGGATGATTTTGAACCGCCTCAGAAAAAGAACAAAAAATAACTCCTGCTTTAGCTAGTTCTTTTTTAAAAGTTGTTGCCACAGAAACACTATCAAAGACTGCGTCAACAGCTACAACACCAGCAAGCATTTTTTGTTCGTGTAATGGTATGCCTAATTTTTCATAGGTACGTAATAATTCTGGATCGATTTCATCTAGACTTTTTGGGCGATCTTTATCTGATTTAGGCGCAGAGTAATAACTAATAGCCTGATAATCAACCGGATCATAATCAACATAAGCCCATTGAGGTTCTTTTAAAGTCTGCCAGTATTCAAAGGCAGCTAGCCGCCAATTGAGCATAAACTCTGGTTCGTTTTTTATTTTAGAAATTTGCTTAATTTTATTAATATCTAATCCCGGTGGCAGAGTTTCTGTAGGGATATCACTAAAAAAACCATGTTTATATTGGCTTTCTAGAGCGTTATCTAAAATTGTCTCTTGCTTGTTTTTTCTATCTAACATTTTATAAAACTACTTGATTATAAGCCATATCTTGTATAGAAACTTTTTCTAAAATTGCGTCTATAGCCTGATTTATTTTCACCCAGGGACTGCTGATCTGACAGCTGTTTACATACTCGCACTTAGCCTGAATACTAATACTATCCCCGCAATTTGTCATCCTAACTGGCCCTTCAAAACATCTAATAACATCACTTAAAAAAATTAGAGAGGCATTTTTATTTAAGCAATATCCACCATCAATGCCACGGAAGGATTTAACTAACCCAGCTTTAACTAGGATCTTTAAGATCTTACTTACTGTAGGGGCTTTAAGACTCACCAAAGCAGAGATCTCAGCGCTACTTAAAATAGCACCCTGGCGCTTGGCTAATGAGCATAACACAACTAAAGCGTAATCAGTTAAACGATTTATTTTAAGCATTTAATATAATCTAGTAACTAGACTAGTTAAAAAAGGCTATAATAGTACTAATTTAGTACTTATTCAAGAAGTTTTTTTACGATGTTTTTTTACGAAAAATTAATGCACTAGAGATTAATGCAGTTTAATCAAATGCATGGCCACATCAAGTCGAAATTATCCCACTTTAGGAAATAATTCTATACTTACCCCACGTCCAGTATGCCGCCTCCGCTCCCGCACACTCGTCCCTTCGATAGGTGACGATGATGCGATAGGTGATGATGGACCGACAGACGTTGAGACAGAGAAGGGCGTCGTCGACTGAGAATGCAATACTGGTTTTCCTGGAGGAGTCGCAGGTGGAGTCGCAAGCGCATCTGCCTTATCAACACGTTGTGGTGTCATTGAATCTGCTAAGCTTCGACTTTCAGATCTAGCTTCAAGCAGTTGTTGAACTTTATTATCGTTGAGTTCGTTAATACCTGTTACTCTAGAAATAAAAGTGCTGTTTTGTATTGGTTGCTCTAGTTGAGGTAAATTTTTCACTCCTTTTTCGCTATCACCCAATTTTTGAGCCTCAAGAAACTTTGCTAAAGCAGCTAATTTTAACTTTGCCTCTAACGATCCTTTGCTTTCAGCCCTACTAAAATAAGCCTCAGCCTCTGTATATTCACCCTGGCGAACACAAAAGCACCCTAATCCTATAAATGATTCAACTGATTCAGTTCTTATACCTTTTTTAAACAATTCTTTAATCACAACAACAGATGTCTCACCTAAGTCTACACCTGCATCTAATAACTGCATAAACAGTATTGCTAAAAAGTATCTACCATCATCTGATTCGTGGTCAATTCTAACATCTTCGCTGTCAGTTATTGCTAGTTTAAAATGTTCTATCGCTTGTTTGTAATCTGCCGCTACACCTGCTCCAAATTGATACATCAAACCTAAGTTAATATTTGCTGCTTTATTATAATGGCAATTTTTAGATAATTTAGCAGCTATCTCAAAACAAACCCTTGCCTTATCATAATGTTTTGCTTCTTTAAACATAAGACCTAATCTTACTGCTGCCTCAGGGCTCGTGTCTTTTAATTTTTTATAACAATTGAATGCCGAAATTTTGTCTGTAGCACCACCACAGGTATAAAGATCTGGATAGCCGCCACAATATAAATTACCTAACATTAAAGTAGCTTGCTCATTACCTAGCTCATCTGCCTTTTCTAATAAGGGCTTCCATTTTGCTATATTGCCTGGTTTTGATTGAAGAAAAAGCGCATAAGCAAAATGTGCATAACCTGCACCCTTTGTGCCCAGCCTTCGAGGCTCCTCTTCTTCACGTACAGCATTTATATAATGCTCCTCTGCTCGATCTCGATCTGCCTTAAGTCCAAACCCACCCTTTTCAAACATAAATGCAAGCTCCAGATCACAAGAAAGTACTTTAGATCTTTGACGACGAGTAAAATATTTAACTGCTTTGTTAAAATCTTTATCTACTGGCCAATCGTCATCTTTGCCAAAAAAATAAATAGAACCTAATACGTGAGAAACTAAGGGATTTTCACTTATTTTTAATAATAAAGTTAATGCTCTATCTTTATCTTGTATAACTACCTCTCCCTCAATATACTTTATTGCTAAGCTTATTACTGCATCAACATGCTTTTTTTGCGCAGCCATATAATAAAAAACAGCAGACAATACAGGATCTGTTCTTTCTAATTCCAATCCCTTTGAGTATGCAAAATCACGATCAATCTCATCAAATGATAAATCATATGTTTCTAATTTTTTTATCATTACACTCCCAAATCCATCTAAAAGATTAAAATCTTTGTAAAAACTTATTGCTGCCTTGAACTTATTAATCATTTGTGTAAAATCAGAAGGAAGGGTGACAACAGTTGCTGGTGCTTCTAATACCACTTCAGAAATTGCTCTAGCTATGACGTAATCATCTGCCACAAGTAACTCTTTAACACTTTCATAAGCTTTTAAATTATCCCTTAGGTGCACAAATAATTCTTGTAAAAATGGCAGATTATCTTCTTGAATTAATATCTTGATAAAATTCAAATTATCAAATTTCAATAGCGACACAATTGTAGCTAAATCTGATATCCTTAATAGATAATTTAATATTTTTAGCCCCTTAGGATTTCGATAAGCGAGTTCATAAAGAATAAAATCATCGGCGGTTAATAATACCCTCACAAACTCCGTAGATTCACTCATAATAAAACTTTCAAAGAAGTCTTTTACTTCTTTAACGGTAAAATTAGTAACTACGTGCTGAACTATACACTGCCTCTTTTCACTGGAAAATTTCAAAAATCTTTCTTCTTTTAGTTTAACTTTGTCTTCTCCAGTAGAAAGTTCTGTTGCAGTTATCTCTATTGACTCAAAATCACTTTTAGGCATTGTCTTAACTCCTTAACTTAAACTTACATCAGGCGGCGCGAAATAAGCTTCAGGGGCGGAGGGGCGGCCCCTTAATATCCCTAAGAAAAGCATTCGAAACTCACTCATTGTACTATGCATTATGGGGTTATGGCCCCAATGTAAATATCTTGAAAGCATTACCATACTCAAACCTGCTAAACGGTCTTCTCGGCAAAGGTAAGCTAGTGTTGCCAGTTCAAAACCTGCATTACCCGGTTCCAAAGACTTATCTAACGATATAGGAAAGGTTGGTGATGGAACTAGAGGCCCTTGCCCACCCACTGGACAATGTAAAAAAGCCGCAGTTTGTCTACGCTCTGCTTTCCCTGTAAAAAATGGTACTAGCGCTGTTCCTGGTGTTGGCAAGACTCTTAGCCGACCGGTAACAGCAGCAACCTCAATACGACGACGAGACGGCCCCCCTACAACAGTAGGTGGTAATTCAACCATGATCCCAGGTCGACTCAAAGCAGTATAAAGCAAAGTTAAACCGGAACGAGGTCCATATAACAAGGTAGGTTCATATAATTTTACTAAATGTCTAATACATGCAACTTGAATATCTCTTGCTATAATAGTTTCTCCTGCACCTGATGGACGCATATGCATGCCTCTAAGATCGTGCACTGTTAGCCTTCTACTTCTCAGTACCTCCATGTTTACTCGAGGATCACCTGGATCACCAAATAAAACTATTTCAATTATTTTTGCTGGTGGAACAACTTGTGCAATATAATTTATTACATTGATCATAAATGTTGAATCTAATGCTCTTACTCTCGATGCGTCATCAGAAGTATTTGGTGAAACCCTGCAGTAAAAACCCACTCGTATAACATTAGCTACGAGTCCAGCTCCTACCACCCTTACCGCCATAGCCGGAGAAATAGGAATTGTGACCTCCTGAAAAGTTAATGTCGCAGGTTTAGCAGCATCAGAATTAGAAATAGTAGTTTCGCGATCAAGTAGCGCCTGTAAAGCTATTAATCTAGCGGGTAGATTAGGATTAAATAAAAATGGGGAGATCTCCGTACAGGAACAAGAAGATAAAGTCTCTCCTGAAGCAATAGGTGTTCTATATTCATCATCAACGTAGACACCTCTTATGAAATCTAATAATTTCTCTAAGGCTATTTGTGCTGATGTTTTTACTGGTGTTTTTGCTGGTTCAACGCAAGCACCAACTCTAGATTTTTTACCTTTCCCTACCCCCGGAGCTACAACAGATGCTGCGATAGCTGGCGGCTTTGGCTCTTCTGCTGAGACTGAGACGTTATGCCCCATTAATACTGCTAAAACAGCAGTTACAGTTTCTCCATAATGGCTTGTGATTAGTGTGAAAGATATTTTAGAATATGAAATATCTGACCTTCGGTATTCTGTGAAGGCATAATATGCCACAACACAACGTTCTAAAATTCTTACAAAAAGAGGCTCCTCTATCCAGCGATTAGCTAGATCAGGCTCAACTCCTGCTTGCTTTAAATATAGTTCTATAAATAACTTTTTTTCTTCAGACTCAGCAATCCATACATCAAGAGGGTTTTTTTCTCCCTCGACAGAGGAGGGGGGGCTTTCAGGCTCACTAGGCAGTTCTGATAGTCCCTGCTCACTACGGGTTAATATCTCACATTTGGTTACCTGCTCGTCTTCAAGACTTCGTGTTATAGGATCTGAGAACATAAGAGTTTATTACCATCTGTGAAATAGAGCAGGTATTATAGCAAGCTAAGAAACAAATGCCTACAATTTTTCAAAATAAAATAGGAAAGTATCATTAGCAGACGTGTGAATTCGCACAGATCCAGCCGAAGAATAAAGCTATACAACCAACATTATACATCTAATATCAATATAATTGAATGCCTTCTTTTATAACCCTCATAAAGTCAGAAGATTGAAACTTATTATCTTTAATATCAATATCTTTATTAAGATGTTCAACAGCTTGTTTATTTCTTAGCGTCACCATATCTGCACTTCTAAAACTCTTGGAACTTTTGAGATTTGGCCTAAAGCCACTTTGTAGCACTACATTTAGAATGAGATCAGCTAAAATAGCATGGGCATTAGCAGATGGGTGCAGACCATCCCAGTAGACATACTGTGCAGGTGTTTTACAAACAACCTGATGATCATTCCAATACTCGTTTGGGTTGCATCGCTCAGTGATGTTAGTAAAACCATAGTCTTTAGCACGGTCACGAGCACGTTGAGAAAAACTATGTACATCAAAAGTCATAATAGTAAGATCCGAAAACTCTTGTTTTAAATTAGCTAACAAATCTCTCAGTCGCGAGTTATATTCTTTGGTTAGATTATATAAACGAGTTGTATAGTCTTTATGACCATTGTTTGTATCTTTCGTTAAACTATCTGGAGTAACAGCCAAATCTGGCAATTGAGGAACTAAGATATTTTTTGCACCATGTGCTATTAGCCGCCTTAAATTATACTCAATCTTGCTTGTCATTGCTTCAAGCATTTTTTCATCAGTTGGATATAAATTCCTTAAGAGATCATTAGCGCCAATCCATACTGTATACAAAGCATAATTATCCCCTGTTCTATTCCAATTGAGATAGGTAGAAACCTGTTTATCTAAAGTTGGAATTGGCAGAATATTTTTCCCTATGGTAGCACCAGCGTAGGCGAAATCTATAACAGCTGATTCAGGAATATTTAATTTTTCCGCTAATTGTTCGACCCAGACTTTCCCGTTGGTAAACCGACCGTTATAATATGGTGGAGAAAGAGGTAAAATTGGACTCATTGGGAATACAAAAGCAATTTGTCTTGATCTCTCATACAAGTTACCATTATCAGACATACTGTCGCCAAACACAAAAACTCGACTAAAATGCTTAGTTTCGCCTATACGGTATTTAATATTATAAGTATTATTTGTGATCTCATAGCTGGGATTAACCTGAAGGTAACTATTGTCATTTAATTTGCATTGAGAATGAGAAAAGTCTGGTAACGTAAAGTAACTTCCTATACCAATATGTAATATACATTTACCAACTTGTTGAAAACCTGGATCATAAACATCAAAAGTAATATCTTGACTGACTTGACCTAAATAATTCGTAGATAAACCAGCTAAATCAGCTAATTCATTTTGAGCTACGACATTTATCGAGAAAAAGTCTAAATTTCCTTTAATTATACTAGCAGAGAAATTATGCAATGTGTAACCAGTTTTATTTTCTAGCTTTAAATCTAGATAGTTTATAAACTCACCATAAGCACTAGAATAGAATACAAGGCTTATTGCCAATATTACTAATCTGTATAGTGTCTTTGCTGTTTGTTTTACCATAATTCTGATCTCCCGACAGGCATGTTGATAAGAGATAAATTAATATCCTAATAGTCTATATTAATTTGTATTAAAAGGTCTAATATCAATATAACCCCAAATTATATTATTTCAAATACTAGGCTAACCAATGCTCTAAATTATAATAGGCAAAAGTTTCAAAAATAGTTATAATCTTCGTTCAAGATTGTAAGATTAGTTTAAGTCGAAACTTCAGCGTATATACACCTGGAGTTATTTTACCAAGGTTTATAGCAATGGCAAGTTTATTAAAGAAATTATTTAATATTTTCAAAAAAAATCCCAGTTCTAACTCTAGTTCCGGCTCTATGAGAAAAAATACTCAAAAAGAGTGTCAGGAGCTATATATCGGAAATATTGAATATAAAACAAAGCCTTATGAATTACGTAAGTTTTTTGAAGAGTTTGGAGAAATAGAATATTTAAAAATTATTCGCGATCCTAAAACTAAGCGCTCAAAAGGCTATGGCTTTGTTAAATTCGTTCATCAAAATGATGCTGCAAAAGTTATCAATCAAAGCAATTTGATGGTTTTTAGAGGGCGTGAGCTTAAATTAGCCTATGCTAAAGACAGGTAGATAGCAGGTAGATAGATAGACAACAAATAATAAATCAGAAAACTCTATTTAGCCAATTAACTTATATAATTTATTATATACTTAAATACCTGCTCTCGATATTTATCAGATTCATTGCATAAATTATGGTAAGCCCCGGGAATATAATGCGCTTGATGATTGGGAAAAATTTTCGCTATAATATTAGGTATATTGTATTTCCAATCGATAGTCTGATCTTCTGTGCCTTGGATGATTAACGCTGGTATTTCTAAAGGCTTATATTTAGGCAATCTGTCTCCCCAGTGGTGCATCGCCCTCACCCATTTTAACGGCACAAATTGTGGCTGCAACGGGTCGTTATATTTAACAAAATTTAAAAAAACTGGATCATGAGAAATTTTTTTCGGCTGACGAGGAACGAATTTTATTACTGAGGATAAATAATAAGCTATTTTGTTAAAATACCACATAGGAACTCTAACTAACGGAGCCAATAAAATAACTTTCTGAAATAACTCAGCATGCCTGTTTCTTAATAAATACTCCGTAACCCAAGCTGCTCCAGCGCTAAAGCCAGAAATATAATAAGGTATATGATAATTTTGATATTTATTTCTCACTGCTTCTACAGCTGCCTCTATGCTAAGAGCATATTGACCAAAATCACCAATTTCACCCAGTTTGCCACTAGACAAGCCATGCCCAGGCAAATCAATAGCTATGACTATATAATTATTATCCAATAAAAATTTAAAATATTTGTGATATAACCCTACATGATCTAAATAACCATGAATAAAAAACATTATGCCTTTATAGTTATCATTATTATTATTATTACTATAACGCTGGATAACAACATGAAAATCAGAAACTTTGATATGCCCTATGGTCAAAGAAATATCTGAATGATTACAACCAAGCAGATTATAATATTTTAAATAACTGGTTAAACTAAATTTTAATCCGTTGGGGTAACCCCGAGAACAACTAGACTCTGTAAACACTACAGCTTCTAAAAATTCAGACGTTAAATACGCAATACTCTTTAGCTGATCTAGCAATGATACCGATAAAGATAATTTACTCATTGTGTTTTATAATGATATAATATTCCTAAGTTAATAAACATACACTGAATTAATTTATGCTAAACTACAAGAATTATGAAGCCAGTAATATTAGTATCGTCTATAACCAATGTTATAGCAAAAGTGATCACCATACTTTGGTAATAAGCTTTAGCTCCCCAACTGAAGCTACTTGGCAACAACTTCCACATGGCAAAACTCTTTTTAGCCGATGGCAAGCTTCTAAAATTGATAATCTAGAAACTTTTTTTACCATGTTACCTAATGATTTAGGTACTAATATAGCCATTATCAATCTAGAAAAATACAAGTCTACTTACAAAAGATTAGAGATTATCCGAAAGCAAATTGTTCAAATAGCCTGTGATAAGCCAAAAGTTCTTAATATAATTTTAACTGGAGCTCAAGAACAAGATCCAACACAAGCCCAAGAAGCTGAGATCATTAATCATATTATAGCCTGTGCTGGTAGTTTTTATACTCTTTTACCTAGAATTAGTAAAAAAATAGATATCACTCCTAATAAAGACCTAGAGCTGCATGTTTATGGCGCCAGATATAATAATCACAACCATGAGCGTGCTATTGCTGAAGTTCATGGTAATGGACTTACAAGATTTCTATGTAATTTCCCAGCTAATTATTTATATCCCGAAGTCTATAGCGATTATGTTAAACAAATTGCCCAAGAACAAAGTTGGCAATATGAATTTTTAGATATTAATATATTGAAACAAAAAAATGCTGGCGCTTTTTTAGCAGTAGTTCAAGGCTCTAGTAGAAAAGATGCAGGTATAGTTAAATTAACTTACATCCCTAAAAACTTGTCTAAAACAAATAAAACAAAAACAATTAGTCTAGTTGGTAAAGGCATGTGTTTTGATACTGGTGGTTATAATCTTAAGACTCCCTTGGGATCTATGTATAGCATGAATCATGACATGACCGGCAGTGCTATAGTGCTAGGCACGCTTTTGGCCTTATCTAACCTAAAAGTTCCCTTTAAAATAGAAGCCTGGCTTGCCTTAGCACAAAACGACATAGGACCAGATGCTTATAAGCCAAGTGATGTTGTCTATGCGAGTAATGGCATGAGTATTGAAGTTATCAATACAGATGCTGAAGGTCGTATGGTACTGTGCGACACTTTGCATTTGGCTAGTTTAGACAAACCTGATCTAATCATGGACTATGCGACATTAACCGGCTCTTGCGTTCGAGCTCTTGATGAATTGTACTCCGGCGTTGTTACAAATAGATCAGACTGGAATAATAAACTCATTGAAATAGGTCAAGAATGTGGAGAGCGCGTATGGCCATTCCCCTATACTGAGGATTACGATGAAGTCTTAAAAAGCGACATCGCTGATATCAAACAATGCCACGAAGGACCAGCTGATCAGATCCGAGCAGCGAGATTTTTGGGCAAATTTATTGAAAATAACATACCATGGATTCATATCGATCTTTCTTCCCATGCTCATAAAGGTGGACTTGCGCATATAAATACTGAGACCACCGGCTTTGGTGTCAGATTTACTTTAAGCTGCTTATTAGATAATAATTTATTACAATGATAATATTAATGCATGACTACATTAACTATTACTAGGCCAGATGATTGGCATATTCATTTGCGCCAAGGCGCAGAATTAGCTGTCACAGTAGATCATGCTGCAAAACAGTTTAATCGCTTAGTAGCAATGCCTAATTGTATTCCTCCTATCACGGATATAAAAAGTGCTTTAGATTATCACCACAGGATACTACAACAAACCCCAGATGTTTATAAAAAAAATTTTAAGCCATTAATAGCCTTATATCTCACAGATCAGACTTCTGTAGATACTATTAAACAAGCTAGTATTAATAATAATATTATTGGCGTAAAACTCTATCCTAGAGGCGCGACTACCAATTCTAATAATGGCGTCACTGATATATTTAAATTAGCTAATGTTATATCAGCAATGGAAGAGTATAATCTGCCTTTGCTAGTCCACGGCGAAGTAACTGATGATAATATTGACGTCTTTGATCGTGAGTCTGTTTTTATCGATACAATTTTAGCACCACTTAGGAGTCAATTTCCTAAACTAAAAATAATATTAGAACATATTACAACTAAAGACGGCGTTGATTTTGTTCTAGATAACAAAAAAAATACAGCAGCAACAATTACTCCGCATCATTTATTACTCAATCGTAATGATCTCTTAGTTGGTGGATTAAAGCCACATTATTATTGCCTACCTATTATAAAAGATCACAATAACCAACAAGCAATTATCAAAGCCGCTTTAAGTGGTTTACCCTGTTTTTTTGCTGGTAGTGACAGCGCGCCGCATAAAAAAGCCTCCAAAGAATCATCTTATTGCCCGGCTGGTATCTACCATGGGTCTAAAACTACTTTAGTTTATACAGAATTCTTTGATCGCCATCAAAAATTAGATAAATTAGAGGCGTTTTTAAGCTTTTACGGCGCAGATTTTTACAATCTACAACGCAATGCTGAGACAATAACATTAGTTAAATCCCAAAATATTATTCCAGAATATTATGATTACCCAAATGCTGAAAATAAGCTTATTCCGTTTTGGGCTGGTAAGACGTTGAGCTGGGACTTTCAGTAGAACCTTAAATTCATACTTCAATTGAATTATTATCACAATATTCCAAATATTCTTTATTTAAAATATTTTTTTTTAACAATTTTAAGATAAATAAACTCGGCAAGCACATAAAAAAAGCAAAAGTAAAAAACATTTCCCAACCAAAAGCATCGACAAAATAACCTGAGATAGGCTGTACATAAACACGTCCAAGTGCCGTAATAGCGCTGAGTAAAGCAAATTGAGTAGCCGTATATCTTAGATTACATAAACTCATTAATAATACTATAAGAGCAGCTGTACCTAATCCGCTAGCAAATTGGTCTATCAAAACAGTCAATGCCATGAAACTATAATTATGCCCTATTATGGCTAAGCCAATGAACATAGACACAGCAGCAGCTTGAAGAACTCCAAACCAAAATAAAGAACGATATAAACCAAGTCTGTTTATTAAGCTACCACCTAGGCTCAATCCCACAAGAGTAGCTAATAATCCCATAGTTTTAAAAACTAGTCCTACATCTTTAGTAGTAAAATCTAGTGTCTGAATTAAAAAAGGTGTAACTAGAGCAAAAGAAAAAGCCTCGCCCAATTTATAAGTCGCTAATAATAAAATTAACAACTTTGCATTAGGTCGGGTGATAAATTCTTTAAACGGATCAACAAGGATAGCTCGCCAATTTATTTTTTTTGAGTTTGGCAGATTTATTGATAACTTATTTTTAGCTAAATTACTATTTACTGGCTCTCTAGCGATTAAAGTCACAATAGAACACATAGCTATAATAAAGGCCATGAATAGATATGTAGTCTGCCAGCCTATATAAAAACTTAATAATAACGAGCCACCACCAGAAACTAACATCGCTACTCTATAGCCGTATACATAAACGATGGATCCTATTCCTCTTTCATGCTCTCTTAAAATTTCTGTTCGATATGCGTCATAAGCAACATCTTGAGTAGCTGAAAAAAAAGCTATGCCGAATGCTAAAATAGCTATATTTATGCGTGATACAAGGGGATCGCAAAATGCCAAGGCTATAATAGTTAAAATTAAAGCAAGTTGCATTAAAAAAATCCATCCGGTACGATGCCCTAAAAAAGGCACAGAGAATCTATCAAGAAAAGGCGCCCAGAGAAATTTATAAACATATGGCTGGGTTACGAGCCCCAGCATACCTATAGTAACAATACTGATCCCTTCTTCGGACAACCAAGCTTGTAATGGCGAGCTTAAGAGAGCTATCGGTATGCCAGAAGAAAAGCCTAACAAAGTTACTATAACCAAATTAAAAAGATTAATCTTGACAGTATCCTCTGGAGATTTATCAGACATAAGTTTTAATCTTATTATTATATTAAAATCTGTATTTCTCTAGTCTATTATGTCTTGAAAAATTAGCAATTAAAATTCTAATTGAAGTCATAGATATTTTTATATTGAAGAAAAATTTAATATGATTTATAGTATATTTTATAGTTTTGAACTTTTTTATATTTACATGAGGACTCAATAGATGAAACGCTTACTATTACCTACTTTAGCCTTGTCTATAGGCTTAATGCCAACTACTTATGCTGCACTTAAATCTGCTGATAAAATGTCAGATGCTGAAAAGCAAAGTTATGCTGCTGGGTATGCGCAGGGTGGACAATTGCAAAAAATGGATACCGAATTAAATGTAAAATTCAATATGGAGTACTTTCAACAGGGTTTTGACGACGCCTATAAAAGCGCTAAGTCTGTCTTAACTGAAGAGCAAATGGAACAATCTTTAGTTGCTTTACAAAAATCTATTATGGAGAAGCAACGTAGTTACTTAGAAACTCAATTCAGCAAAAACAAAACAGCTGGTGAAGAGTTTATGAAAACCCAAGCTAAAAATAAAGATGTAAAAAAATTATCTAATGGCATTCTTTATGAAGTTGTAAAATCAGGAACTTCGACAACTCATCCTACACTTAAAGACAAAGTAAAAGTAAGCTATATAGGCAAGACTATCGACGGCAAAGAGTTTGATAAAAATAATGATATTGAGCTAGGCCTAAATAGCTTAATCAAAGGCTGGCAAATTGCTTTACAAAAAATGACTCCTGGCGATCAGTGGAAGCTTTATATTCCATCAGATCAAGCTTACGGAACCAATGGTGCTCCTGGGATTATGCCTAATAGTGCATTAGTTTTTGATATCGAATTAAAAGATATCGTTAAAGACAACAAGGCTGGCGTCGCTAAAAAAAGTTAATTTAATCAGAGGACAACCTTTCTTAAGACTCAATGGTATTGAATATCATTGAGTCTGTAAACTTCGGTAAGCAAATTTAACGCATTAAATTCCCCCCTCCCCACTATTAAAGCTACATAACTTAATTTAAAATATTAGGTAAAAGCGCAAAAATTAATTTTTACCAAATCAGTACCGTGCTTCGACAAAAAACAACCTAACCAACATGCCTGTCGTACTAATCATACCATACCTATCACACTGACCGAAGAAGTCAGAAGAAGTCATAGGCACTTATAAGCCAGCTCTAACACTCGGGTAAATTAACCGCCAAGCCACCCTGAGACGTTTCTTTATATTTACTCATCATATCCCGACCTGTTTCTCGCATAGTGTCTATAACTTTATCTAAAGATACAAAATGCTCACCATCCCCTAGTAAAGCCAATTGAGCAGCATTAATAGCCTGGACAGCCCCAGCAGCATTACGCTCTATACAGGGGATCTGAACTAATCCCCCAATAGGATCACAAGTTAACCCCAAATGATGCTCCATCCCTATTTCTGCAGCATTTTCAACCTGCTGCACAGATCCTCCCAAAACTGCTGCATAGGCCCCTGCTGCCATTGAACAGGCAACTCCTACTTCTCCTTGGCACCCCACTTCAGCAGCTGACAAAGACGCTCTTTGTTTATATAAGATACCTATGGCCGCAGCAGTAAGCAAAAATTCAACAATTTTTTCATCTGTACATTCTGGCAACGTCGAATAATATTTTAATACTGCCGGTATAACCCCAGCTGCACCATTTGTCGGCGCAGTGACTACTTTACCACCAGCAGCATTTTCTTCGTTAACAGCTATAGCATATAAACTTAGCCAATTCATATTATTATTTGATTTTGTATCATTAAGCTTTAAATAAATACCTGAAGCTCGTCGCTTAATATTTAAGCCACCAGGCAAAATTCCTGTAGTATTTATTCCACGTTCGACACAATCCCGCATCACATACCAAATATTAAGAATGTCCTGCGTGATCTTTTCAAAAGTACTCACTGATAATTCATTAGCAAGCATAATTTCTGCAATAGTCTTATTATTCTGATCGCAATGGTTTAATAAATCAGACGCTGTCGTAAATTCATACGGTAATTTTATTGCACTATGATCATCTGCTGGTATTTGCTTACTATCATGCTTAAAGCTTTCTTCGTCAACGACAAATCCACCGCCAACTGAATAATAAGTCTTAGATAAAATCAATGTATTATTTTCACCCAAAGCGGTAAAAATTAATCCGTTTGAATGATAAGGTAATATTTCTGTAAAGTGAAAAACTAAATTTTTATCATAATCAAAATTAATTAAATATTTTCCACCCAACTTTAATTGATGGTTACTTTTAATATTCTCATATTGTGATTGGCTTTGATCAGGTTCAACTTCCTCTGGAGAGCTCCCCTCAAGACCAATTAATACTGCGTAATCTGTGCGATGCCCCATTCCAGTTAGAGCAAGCGAGCCATATAAATCTACAGAAATTTTTGATACTTGATTGAGTTTATTTAGCTTCTTAATAGCATTGATAAATAAATTAGCAGCTCGCATAGGGCCTACCGTGTGAGAACTTGAGGGGCCAACTCA
>JAGOUU010000024.1 GCA_018061105.1 Gammaproteobacteria bacterium | reverse complement strand
ATATAGAGAAGTTTGTTAAGACTATTTTATCAGTTCTAGAAAAAAATAATTTTTTAGCCCGTGCAGAGCTACAGTCTTTTGATTGGCGAGCTTTATTATATGCTAAAAAAATATATCCCAAAGTTAAAATATCTTTTATTACTCAGCAAGATTCTGAATTTGATACTTTCAGTAATAAAAATAATTTTGCTTGGACGGCAGGCTATAATATTAAAGACTTCAATAATTCTATTCCTCAGATGATTGCCAAATTGGGGGGTGACATTTGGTGTCCTAATTATAGAAATATTGTGGAAAATTTAGAACTTATTAATTTAGCTCATAGTTATAATATAAAAGTCGTCCCTTGGACAGTGGATACTCCAGAAGAAATGATAGTCTTAATCGATGCAGGCGTAGACGGTATAATAACTAATTATGCTGAGAGGTTGAGGGGGCTGTTGAAGGTACGGAATATTAGTTTGCCATAGTAGTGTTCTGTTATGCTAGGTTTGTATTTTATTGAAAAATATTGTAATAGCTCAGCCCCCTCGTTAACATATTGAAAAAAAGCAAAAAAACTATAAAATACTGGTATTAAAGCAATACTGGTATTACTTAGTGAACGATAAAAATCTTTTAAAATTGCCAAACGGTTCTGAGCTTCCAACTACTATAGAAGAGTGTCATGACCTAATTCGCAGTTTACTAACAAGTGTTTCAGAACTCTTTAAGCGAGTTGAAAAATTAGAGATAGAAAATAGAGAATTAAAAGAAAAACTTAATAGTAACTCTTCTAATTCTTCTCTACCTCCCTCGATGGATTTTAAAAGGAACAAGAATAAGAATAAAAAACCTCCTAGCAACAACAAAGGAGGAGGTCAAAAAGGCCATAAAGGTCATTTCCGTCAATTATTACACATCAACGAAGTTGATACTGTCTTAACATGTAAACTTCCTAATCATTGCGCATGCGGTGGAGCGATTACACTTAAAAATGGACATCAGCGTCATCAGGTACACGAACTTCCAGAGATTAAACTACATGTGACAGAATATTGTTTAGAAAAAGGAGCTTGCTCTAGTTGTGGTAATAGCCATATAGCAAATTTACCAGCTGGAATAACTTGGGGAATAACTGGCCCGAGATTAACAGGATTAATGTCGCATCTTGTTTCTAGGTATCAGTTGTCTCGCCGAGAACTAAAGGAATTTTTACAAGAGCAATTTCAGTTTAATATAAGTCTTGGTACTATTTTTAATAAGCAAAAAATAGTAAATGCAGTATTAGAAGCTCCTGTGGCAGAATTATTGGAAGCAGTTAAACAAAGTCCTAGCATAAACGCAGACGAAACAGGTCATAACCGTGACGGTAAAAAACAATGGATGTGGGGTTTCGTTTCATCTACTATTGCCTATTTTTCCATACAGAATTCTCGAGGCAAGAAGGTGTTAAAATCTTTACTTGGGGATTTTAAAAATATTGTTATTTCAGACAGATATGCAGCTTATAACTATTTTGATAGTTCATCACGACAGATGTGCTGGGCTCATCTAAAGCGCGATTTTACTAAATTGTCAGAGAAAGATAATAAAATTGTGTCTCGCATAGGTAAGAATTTGTTAAGTTCTGAAACAAAGCTATTTGAGATATGGCATCAATTCAAACAAAACCATATAACAAGAGATGAGTTATTAAGAAAGGCTGCTCCTATCCGTAAATCTATTGGAGAACTCCTGGAGCAAGGCTTATATACCGATCCAACCTTAAGAATAGTAAGATTTTGTAAAAATTTACTTTGCAACTTTGATGCTATGTGGACTTTTTTATCCACGGATAACGTTGAGCCTACTAATAATCATGCCGAACGGTCACTGAGACATTCGGTCATATGGAGAAAAAAATACTTTGGCACGCGCTCAGAATATGGTTCTGAATTTGTGGCAAGGAGTTGTTCAATTAATAAGACCTGCAGGCTTCAGGCAAAAAATCCTTTCACCTTCCTAAGTCAATCAATCGAAAATTACTTTTTAAAAATTGAGCCCCCATCACTAGTTATGGCCTAGGGGCTGAGCTATTACAAAATATTTGAATTTATATTCTCAAGATTGATGCTTCAATAAAAAATTCTCATAGCTCCCCGGTGAATCAATTATTTTATCTTTTGTAATAAAAATAATTCTATCCGCGACATGCTTAATTAAATCCCGATTATGACTGACTAATATGAGAGTCCCTTGGTAATCTCGCAAAGCAGTCCCCAAGTTGGTAATGCTTTCGAGATCCATATGATTCGTCGGCTCGTCCATGACTAAAATATTGCCAGGATTGAGCATGATTCTGGCTAGAAGTAATCTCGCTGCTTCTCCACCACTTAGAGTTAAGATATCTTTATCATGATCATCTTTTGTAAATAAAACACGACCAAGCATGTTTCTTATTTCCTGTGTTGTACTTTTAGATGTATGATCAGCAAGCCAATTGAGTAAATTCTGATGATCTTTGAGTAAATCATGATGATCCTGGGACAAATAATTAATATGAGTTTCTGCTCCCCATTCGTATTCGCCATTGTCAGCAGTAATTTTACCCATCAGTGTTTTGATTAAAGTAGATTTACCAATACCATTGGCGCCAATTATCACAATTTTTTCACCGCGACGGATCGAAAAATTTACATTATTAAAAATAATTTTATCACCATAAGCTTTACTTAATTTGTCTACTTTAAGAACTGTTTTTCCTGAAGGCCGACAAACTGGGAATGCAAACTTTGGTGCTACGCGTGAAGAATGTTTAATATCAGGTAATTCTATTTTTTCAATTTGCTTTAATTTTGATTGAGCTTGTCTAGCTTTTGAAGCTTTGGCTTTAAACTTATCAACAAAAGCCTGCATATTGGCTATCTTATCTTCAAGATGTTTTTTTTCGTTTAATTTTTGTTGTTGAATCTCAGCTTTTTCATTGAGAAATTTGTCATAGTGCCCACTGTACTCTCGTATTTCACCGTAGTCTATATCGAGAATTTTATCTGCTAATTTATTAATAAACTCTACATCATGAGAAATAAAGACTAATAAACCACAAAATTCTGATTTTAAATATTTCTCTAGCCAAGCTATCGATAAGATATCTAAGTGGTTAGTAGGTTCGTCTAGTAATAATATATCTGGATTGGCAAATAAAGTTTGTGCTAGAAGTACCCGTAATTTATAACCCCCAGATAATATACTTAAAGATTTTTGATGATACTCTGCAGCAACACCAAGCCCAATGAGCATATTAATAGCAGTAGTTTCTGCAGTGTAGCCATCGTAATGAGCAATGATTTCTTCTAATTCAGCAAGTCTATAGCCTATTTGTTCTGTATATTCTGGGGACGTGAGTAATTCTTCTTTTTCTTGATTCGCTGCCCAGAGATTAGGTTTGCCTTGTAAAACAACATCTAGAATTCTTGTATTTTCATATTTGAATTGATCCTGCTTGAGCCAACCCATGGTAGTATTTTTGGGTATGGCAATAGAGCCATCACTTGGAGATTCCGAGCCAGCTACTAATTTTAATAGGGTCGATTTACCTGTCCCGTTTGCGCCAACTAAAGCATAGCGTTGATTCTTATTCAGTTTCAAACTTACGTCAGTAAATAAAATTCTAGAGCCATGACCCATGGCTATTTGGTTAAGTATAATCATTGCTGAAATTGTAACTGAATTTGCGATAGATAGCTATTATAGAGTATAATCGACGTGCTGTGCCCGTAGCTCAGTTGGATAGAGTGTTGGTTTCCGAAACCAAAGGTCGGAGGTTCGAATCCTCTCGGGCGCGCGTATCAAATAAGCTAATAAATTAAGGAGTAATTATGGCTAATTTCATTAAAACAAAGAATCTACTAAAATATTCTACTTTAGGGCTAATTATAACTACGTCAGCTTATGCGGACGATGAGTTATTATTAGCTAAGAAATGTTTTTTGACAGAAAATAATTTCAAGTATCAAGAACTTGCTTCTGATTCAGCATCTGATCTTGTTTTATTTTCAGTCAATCAATCTTATTGGTGGGAACAATTGGCAGATCTGCATAAAGATAAAAGCTGTGGCAGTTTTATGAATATTACTGCTGAATGGCAGGAACGTGAAGGGATGGCGGCACTAGATTATAAATCATTTCTTCAAGATTATATTAAACAGATGGATTATGCTGTAGCACATAAAGCTACTTTTACTACTCCTAGTCGTTCTATTCTTGATTCTTCAGACAAATCAGAACTCATGAAGAAATTATTCGATATGGTACAAGAGGCTCGGATCACTGAAAGTATGACTGAGTTTACATCTAACTACAATCGAGCGGCTTATAATGACTACGGGGTTAAAGCAGCTGAGCAAGTAAAAGGTTGGATGGATGATTTAGCACGCGCTTATAATAAAACAGAAGACAGTTTTACCAGCTATTTTGTCCCTACTGTAGCTCGTGGTTATCAACAGCCATCAGTAGTTGCTGTGCTTGGAAAAAATTTGCCTGGCGAGCCATTAGTTATTAGTGCGCATCTAGATACTTTAGGTCAGAGCAGAATGCCAGGTGCTGATGATGATGGATCAGGCTCTATGGTTGTCTTAGAAGCTGCTAGAGTGATTTTAGAGTCAAAACAAGAATTTAATCGTCCTATTTATTTCATCTGGTATGCTGCAGAAGAAATGGGCTTAATAGGTTCTAAACAAGTTGTAAACACTATGAAAAATAAAAATGTAAAAGTAGACTCCGTGTTACATTTTGATACAGTGGGCAGAAGAGCAAACCCTAAAGATCCTACTTTATGGTTCTTACTAGATTTTGTTAATAAAGACTTTACAAAATATTTAGCTGATCTAGTTAAAACTCATTTATCTCTTCCAGTTAATTTCACTACCTGTGAGTATGCCTGTAGCGATCATGCTAGTTGGACTTTAGCAGGGTTTGTTGCTGGTGCAGCAGCAGAGTCAGACTTTATAGATATTAATCCAAATTTACATACTGCTGATGATGATGCGACTCATGTAAATTTTGAGAATCTTGTTAATTTCACAAAATTAGCCTTAGCTTATGTGGTAGACAAGGCTGTAGATACAGAAATAGCTGACTAAATCTAAAGGGCGACTGTGTCGCCTTTTTTAATATTTATTTGAGTTTGAAAAAATTTTATAGATCGCTTACTCAACTGTCACAGACTTCGCTAAATTCCTTGGCTTGTCTATATCAGTACCTCGTAAAATAGCAATATGATAAGCTAATAACTGCATCGGAATAGTATAAACTAATGGTTTTAATAACTCATGACAACTTGGCAAATAGCAAATATGTTTACTTAAACTAGAGTAATTTAACTTTGTACCCTCTTCGGCAAAAACAAAAATTTCTCCACCACGAGCCTGGACTTCTTGAAGATTAGCCAGCATTTTTTCTTGATGTTCGTCGTTACAAACTAAAGCAACTACTGGCATATCTTCGTCTATTAATGCCAAAGGCCCATGTTTTAATTCACCACCTAGATAACACTCAGCATGAATATAAGAAATTTCTTTAAGTTTTAACGCTCCTTCCATAGCTATTGGATAACTTGGGCCGCGGCCTAGAAACAAAGTATGATGTTTAGTCTCAAAACATTTTGCTATATCTTTAATTTGTGATTCTAGCTCTAAGCTTTGCGTTATTAATCTAGGTAATAAATGAACATGATCAGTAATAGCCTGTTCGTCTATTTTAATATTAATATTATTATTAACATTATCTCTTTTGGTTAGACAGACTGTTAGCATTAACAAACCAAGTAATTGCGTTAGAAAGCCCTTTGTCGAAGCTACTCCTATTTCAGCGCCAGCACGAGTGTGCATTACTAAATTAGCCTGTCTTGTTAATGTGCTATGCGGCACATTACAAATGGCTAACACAGCTAAATAATCATAATCTTTAGCTACTTTTACTGCTGCTAACGTATCAGCTGTTTCACCTGATTGTGAAATAGCTACTAATAAAGTATTTGGCAAAACTACTGGCTTCTGCATCCTGTATTCACTAGCAACAGAAATTATACAAGGTATACCAACCCATTTTTCAATCCAATATTTAGCAACAAGAGCAGCATGATAACTAGAGCCGCAGGCTACAAACTGGATAGCTTGAGTTTGATCTAACGTCTTTCTTGCCTCAGAGCCAAAAGTAGTATCTAATATTTCAGTAGCTGTAATATTACCCATGAGAGTATCTGATAAAACTAAAGGCTGCTCAGCAATCTCTTTTTGCATAAAATGCTGATACGAACCTAGATCTGTAGCCTGCAACGAAGCAGTGCTTTTCGTTACTTCTTTAGTAATTTTAATGCCGTCTATATCATAGATATCAACGTTGTCTGAACTTAAAACAGCTATTTCACCTTCATCTAGAAAGATAAAATTATTTGTCACTGGCAGTAAAGCTAATTGATCTGATGCAACTAAATTTTCTGATTCACTTAGTCCTACTATTAATGGACAACCATAACGGACAGCATAAATTTTATCTGGTTGTTCTTTTGCCAAGACAGCAAGGGCATAGCTGCCTTTTAATAGAGCCACTGTTTCCTGTAGAGCTTTTAGAACATTGTTATCAATTTTATATTTTTTAAAATTCTCATATAATAAATGCGACACAACTTCAGTATCTGTTTCTGAGTTAAAAACATAGCCTTTATGGATTAAATCTGTTTTTAATTCATGATGGTTTTCTATAATACCGTTATGAACTATAGCAAACTCACCATGAGAAATGATAGGATGCGCATTGTGCTCAGTAGGAACACCATGTGTTGCCCAACGAGTATGAGCGACACCTATATTACCAGTACACGGATGTTCTTTTATTTTTTCTTCGAGTTTTTTAACCCTGCCTTTGACCCTTCTGGGTACAAGACCATCAGAATTATATAAACATACCCCTGCCGAATCATAACCTCGGTATTCCATTTGATGAAGACCAGTTATTAACACAGGAGTTACATCGCGATTAGAAGCTGCTGCTATTATTCCACACATTATTTATAAACTCATTCTAGCTTAATCTAGTTTATTTACGATGCCAATTATCTACTGTAGTCTGCTTGCCTCGAGCAATAGTTAATTTATTATCTGGAGCATCTTTTGACAGGGTTGAGCCCGCTCCAATTGTAGAGCCTGCTCCAACTACAATAGGTGCTATTAGAGCCGTATTAGAACCTATAAAAGCATTATCGCCAATTATTGTTTGATGCTTACTTACACCATCGTAGTTACAGGTTATTGTCCCAGCACCTATGTTAACATTTTTGCCAATAAGACTATCACCAATATAACTTAAATGATTAATTTTAGTACCACAGTTAATATTAGCTTTTTTTATTTCGACAAAATTGCCAATATGAACATTTTCTTCTAAAACAGTATTAGGTCGAATTCGTGCAAATGGCCCAATAATACAATTATTATTTATTACTGAGTCTTCTATTATAGAATTAGCTTTTATATGAACATGTTGCCCCAATTTTACATTACGTAAAATACAGTTTGGTTCAATAATGCAATTATTGCCTATATTTACCTCAGCTTCAAAAACACAATTGATGTCTATTTTAACATCCGACCCACATAATAAATTACCTCGAATATCTATTCTCTTAGGATCTATTATATTTACCCCTTGTTCTAACAGAGCTAAAGCTTGGAGAAATTGGTAATGACGCTCTGCTTGAGAAAGCTGATATAAAGTATTAATACCGCGATAGCTATCTTGATCTACAACAGTAACTGAATTTATTATTATATTATTTACTACCGCTTGAGTAACTATATCTGTTAGATAATATTCTTTTTGTATATTAGTTGGTTTTAAATTATCAAGCCATTGTTCTATAATAGGATAAGGCAATAAAAATATGCCTGTGTTTACTTCTTGTATTAATTTTTCTTGATCATCAGCATCTTTTTCTTCAACAATACTTAGAATATCATTAGTTTGCTTATCGCGAATAATTCTGCCTAAACCAAATGGATTAACTGCATTTAAAGTTAACAACCCTAATTGTTTGGCAGTTGTATTGTCAATTAGTTTGCTTAAATCATTAATACTAACTAAAGGCACATCTCCGTATAAAATCAATACTTGATCAATTTTATTATCGTCTAGATTTTGTTTTAAGCTTTTGATAGCAACTTTAACCGCATGGCCTGTGCCCAATTGCTCACTTTGTTCTACCCAATAGAGATTTGAATTATTATTACAATATTTAGCACATTCAGCTTTAAATAAATCTTGATGCTGCGGTTGATGTACTATAGATAATAATTTATACGGTAATTTTTCTGCAGTGCCTATCACATGGCTTAATATAGATTTGCCAGCCAATTGCTGTAACACTTTTGGTTTAGCCGATCTCATCCGTGTACCTTGTCCGGCCGCTAAGATTATTATAGCTAGGGTCATCAATTTCTACGACCTTCTTTTTTCCACCTGATTTTTATATCTTCTAAGAACTCTCAATTGTGCTAGAGATTGCGCTAATTCTGCTTGTAGTTTAGCATAATCAAGTTTGGCTGTTTTATCTGCTAATAACCGCTGCGCATTTTCTCGAGCCCTTTGCGTTTGCGCTTCATCAAGATCTTTAGCTCTTGCTGCATCGTCTGCAAGAATCGTTACTAAATGTGGCTGAACTTCTATGACACCACCTGAAACATAGAAAACTTCCTCGCTGCCATCAGCATGCTCTATAACAGCCTGGCCTGGTTTTAATATTGCTATCAATGGGGTATGTCTTGGTTTTATCCCAATTTCTCCGCCAAAAGCATTAGCAACAACCATAGTAGCAGTACCATTGTACAACTCACCATGAGCAGCTACGACTCTCACTTGAATCGTGTGCGCTTTTGGATTATTTTCTGTAGAAACCATAATTTTTAATTTATTTATGTTTTAATTTTTTATAACGTCTTAGCTTTTTCAACAGCCTCTTCAATAGTACCAACCATGTAGAATGCTTGCTCTGGTAAATGATCTAATTCACCTGAGATAATCATATTAAAGCCTTTGATAGTATCTTTTAGTGAAACAAATTTACCTGGCTTTCCAGAAAATACTTCTGCAACAAAGAACGGCTGTGATAAAAAGCGCTGAATTTTTCTAGCTCTATTTACTGTCTTTTTATCTTCTTCTGATAATTCGTCCATACCCAGGATCGCAATAATGTCTTTTAATTCATTATTTCTTTGCAAGATAACCTGTACTTTACGGGCAACTGCATAATGTTCCTGGCCAATGACTAATGGATCTAATTGACGACTAGTTGAATCTAATGGATCAACAGCTGGATAAATACCAAGTTCTGCGATTTGTCTTGATAATACTACTGTCGCATCTAAATGCGAGAAAGTTGTAGCTGGTGATGGATCGGTTAAATCGTCAGCAGGCACGTAGATAGCCTGAACCGATGTAATAGATCCTGTTTTTGTCGATGTAATACGTTCTTGAAGAACACCCATTTCTTCTGCTAATGTTGGCTGATACCCCACTGCAGATGGCATACGGCCTAATAGAGCCGATACTTCAGTTCCTGCTAAAGTATAACGATAAATATTATCAACGAATAATAATACATCACGTCCTTCATCACGGAACTTTTCAGCCATTGTTAAACCTGTTAAAGCAACACGCAATCTGTTTCCTGGTGGCTCATTCATCTGGCCGTACACAAGAGAAATTTTATCTAATACGCCAGATTCATTCATTTCATGATAGAAGTCATTACCTTCACGAGTACGTTCGCCAACCCCTGCAAAGACTGACAGACCACTGTGCTCTGCGGCTATATTATGAATTAACTCCATCATAGTAACAGTTTTACCAACACCGGCACCACCAAATAGACCTACTTTACCACCTTTTGAAAATGGGCAGATCAAGTCAACTACTTTAATACCAGTTTCTAAAATTTCTACAGCATCCGATAACTCATCGTAAGCTGGTGGAGCATTATGAATAGAACGACGTTCTTTTTCATTAATTGGCCCTTTTTCATCAATAGGATTACCTAAAACGTCTAAAATTCTGCCTAGGGTCTCACTACCCACTGGTACTTGAATAGGTTTTCCAGTATTAACTACTTCTATATTTCTTTGTAAACCTTCCGTAACTCCCATTGCAATACAACGAACAACACCATCACCTAATTGCTGCTGGACTTCTAGGGTAAGCTCAGCAGCACCATTTGGTACTCGTAAAGCATCATAAATTTTAGGGACGCTATCTCTTGGGAATTCAACGTCGACTACTGCTCCAATAATTTCTTTAACTGTACCTTTTGTTGCGTTTGCACTCGCAGTCATATCCGCTTACCTCTTAAATACTCTAATACTTTTAAATAATTTTAATTATTTCTAAACCGCTGCAGCTCCAGCAACAATTTCTGACAATTCTTGTGTAATCGACGCTTGTCTTGCTTTGTTATAAACTAGTTTTAGGTTATCAATAACCTCGCTGGCATTATCAGAAGCTGACTTCATCGCTACCATACGTGCTGCTTGTTCAGATGCAATATTTTCTACAACAGCATGATAAACTTGAGACTCTATAAACCTTACTAATAATAGTTCCAATAACTGTCGTGGATCTGGCTCATATATATAATCCCACTGGTGTGTATGAAACAAATCTCCCATAGGAAGTATGGGTAAAACCTGCTGTAAAGTTGGCACCAGAGTAACAGTATTAATAAAATTATTATAACAAATAACCAATTCATCAATCTGGCACTGATCATAGGCTGCCAACATAACTTTAACACCACCAACAAAATCATAGGATTTTGGTTTATCACCTAAATGGCTAACAGAAGCAACTATTTTAGTTTTAACTCTTTTGAAGAAACCTTCCGCTTTACTACCAATAAGAAAACACTCTGTTTCAATACCCTGTTTAGAGTATTGCTCCATACTTGCTAAAACCTTTTTAAATAAATTTATATTTAATCCGCCACATAGCCCACGATCAGAAGAAATGATGATATAGCCAACTCTTTTGACTGCCCTTTTTTCCATATAGGGATGTTTATATTCTGGATTGGTCTCTGCCAAATGACTAGCTATATATTTAATTACATCAGAGTATGGTCTAGCGCCCAACATAGCATCTTGCGTTTTACGCATCTTACTTGCAGAAACCATTTCCATCGCCTTAGTAATTTTTTTTGTACTATTGACGCTTTTTATTTTAGTTTTGATTTCTTTGGCGCCGGCCATGTTTTTTTACCAATTTATAATATTAATTATTTTAATTTTTTTTAAATAACAGTAGACGATTTAAATGTTTTTAATATTTCTTCAAACTTAGTTTTAATTTCATCTGTATAATCACACTCACGATTAACTTGTTCCAACACATCTGAGTAGCTTTCTCTTGCATATTCACCTAATCTTGCTTCAAACTCTGTAATTTTAGAAACTTCTACATCGTCTAAATAACCTTCATTAGCAGCAAATAAGCTAAGTGCCATTTCTGCCACGCTTAATGGGTTATATTGTTTTTGCTTCGTTACCTCCATTAAGACTTGACCGCGACGTAACTGTTTACGAGTAGCTTCGTCTAAATCAGATGCAAATTGTGCAAAAGATTCAAGATCACGGTACTGTGCAAGAGCCAAACGCATACCACCACCAAGCTTTTTAATTATCTTAGTTTGAGCAGCACCACCTACACGAGAAACCGATAAACCTGCATTAATAGCCGGTCTAAATCCTGAGTTAAATAAACTTGTTTCTAGATAGATCTGACCGTCTGTAATAGAAATTACATTTGTAGGTACGAAAGCAGACACGTCTCCAGCTTGAGTTTCAATAATTGGCAAGGCCGTAAGAGAGCCTGTTTTGCCTTTTATTTTACCATTAGTAATTTTTTCTATATGCTCAGCATTGACACGTGCAGCACGTTCTAACAACCTTGAATGTAAATAAAATACGTCTCCAGGATAAGCTTCACGACCCGGTGGACGTCTTAATAATAAAGAGATCTGACGGTAAGCCCAGGCTTGCTTAGTTAAATCATCATAAATAATTAATGCATCTTCACCTTTGTCACGATAATACTCACCCATCGCGCAGCCTGAGAACGGTGCAATAAACTGCATAGCTGCTGGATCAGAAGCTGATGCTACAACTATAGTAGTGTAACTTAAAGCTCCATGTTCTTCTAATTTACGAGCAACATTTGCTGTAGAAGAAGCCTTTTGCCCAATAGCAACATAGATACATTTTATACCAGAATGCTTTTGATTAATAATAGCATCGACAGCTAATGCTGTTTTACCCGTTTGACGATCGCCAATGATTAATTCTCTTTGCCCTCTTCCAAGTGGGATTAAAGCATCTACTGATTTCAAACCAGTTTGGACAGGCTGATTTACTGATTGTCTGGCAATAACACCAGGCGCCACTTTTTCGATAGGGGAAGTTTCAGTATAATTAATTGGACCCTTGCCATCTATAGGATTACCTAAAGAGTCAACTACACGTCCTAATAACGCTTCACCTACGGGCACTTCTAAAATACGACCAGTACATTTAGCTTTTTGACCTTCAGCAAGATTTTCTGTTTTTCCTAAAACCACTGCACCAACTGAGTCTTGCTCTAAGTTAAGAGCTAAGCCATAAGTTTTGTCTTCGAACTCTATCATCTCACCTTGCTGAGCATTATTTAAGCCATTTAAACGAACAATACCATCCATCAAGCTGATAATTGTACCTTCGGTGTTAGCTTCTGCGACTCCTTCAAAGTCGTTAATACGCTGTTCGATAAACTCACTAATCTCTGAAGCTGTCAATGCTACCATATCTAAGTTAACCTCTTACTCTTTTCTCTTTACTTTTTACAAATAAACAAATAAACAAATAAATAATTACGCCGCTAATTCTGTTCGTAATCTATTCAGCATATGCTTTATAGAAGCATCAATTACTAAATCACCGATTTGAATTACTATACCACCAATTAGCTCTGGCTTTTCGTTAAAATTTATCTCAACTGCCATATTCATTTTTTTTTCTAAAGCAGTTTGAATAGCTTTTCTTTGTGTATCATTTAATTCTACAGCTGAAGAAACAAATACTTTGGCAATTTTATTAAACTTTAACTTCAATTCTTCAAAAAGTTTTGCTATTTCAGGCAATAATTCTAATCTTCTATAGCTAGCCAGGGTTTTAATAAAGTTATTAAAATTTTTATTACTGTGTTTCTCAACAAATGATTCAAAAAACTCTGCTAGTTTAGCCGGGGTAAATTTTGGATTCTTTATTATTTTAACAATTTTCTTATCTAGCGCTACATGGCCAAGATCTGTTAATAATTCCGACCACTGGTCAAGACAATTATTTTTAACAGCGTAGCTGAAGGCAGCTTTGGCATAAGGACGCGCCAAAGTGTTTTTTTCGCTCATTACTTAAATTCCAAAATAATTTTTTATAATTGTTTTACTAAATCTACTATCAGATCATTTTGTGCTTTAGCATCTATAGATTTTTTCAAAATCTTTTCAGCGCCAAGTACAGCAATATTTACGACCTGCTGTCTTAATTCTTCGCGAAGTTTAATTTCTTTTTGCTTAAGTTCTGATTGTGCCGATAATAAAATTTGATCACATTTTGCTTTTGCTGCAACTTCGGCTTCTTCTACTATAGCATTAGCCCGTTGATGTGCTTTATCTATAATATCTGAAGCTTGCACACGAGCGCGGTTTAACTCATCCGAAGCCTGCTCATGTGCTTTTTTAAGTTCATAATGACCTCTTTCTGCTGCTGCTAGCCCATCAGCAATAATTTGCTCACGTTGTTCCATAGCTTTTATAATAAACGGCCATACAAAACGCATTGTAAACCAAACAAAGATCGCAAATGTTATTGCTTGACCAAACAAACTAGACAGTAGAATGCTCATTAAAATACTCTGTTATATTCAAATATATTAAATTTATTGCTAATTTTTTATTAATATTATTGGTGACTGCTTTCAACAGTTGTTTCAGCACCCGCCGCCGATCTTACATCAGCTAAGAATGGGTTAGCAAAAGTGAAAAACAATGCGATACCAACACCAATCATCGTTACTGCGTCTAATAACGCTGTTACGATAAACATTTTACCTTGAAGCTCATTTGCCATTTCTGGTTGTCTTGCTACACCTTCTAAAAATTTACCACCCAATATAGCAAAACCAATCGCAGTCCCTAATGCCCCTAGTCCAATTAACATCGCTACAGCGATTACTGTCATACTATTTACTTGTGCAATTAAACTAGCAGTATTCATAACCTTCTCCAAATTTGTTTATTAACTTCTAAATATTTTTTAAAACATACCTAACTTATGTTAAGTGCCATCATACAATATATTAATTACTATTAAAATGGCCTTTAACTATTTTAATCAATTATTAGTGTGAGTGACTCGCCATATTACAATACACTATCGTTAACATCATAAAGATATATGCTTGTAAACTAATAATTAAAATATGAAATATTGCCCATGGTGCCCCTAATAACCACTGAACATACGACGGCAGTAAAGTAGCAATTAAAATAAATATTAACTCACCAGCATACATATTTCCAAACAAACGCAGCGCTAACGAAACAGGCTTTGCAATCTCTTCTACTAATTTGAAAATAAAATTAACTGGGACAACTAATAACTGTAAAAAATTGTTATCAAATGCAAATGGATGAAATAAAAACTCACCAATAAACCCCTTGATGCCTTTAGCTTGAATACCAAATACTATTAATATACACAATACAGACAACGATAAAGCAAAAGTAAGATTTAAATCAGCAGTAGGAACCGCTCTAAAATACTTCACCCCCGTCAAAGCAAACATTTCGGGAAGCAAATCCACAGGCAACAAATCCATAAAGTTCATAAAAAATACCCAGCAAAATATAGTCAGCGCCAAAGGACCAACCATTTTCTTGTTTTTGCCGTGATAAGTCTCAGAAACTGCTTTGTCAACAAAGCCTACAACCATTTCCGTGAACAACTGTAATCGCCCAGGCTGAAGGGACGTAGCTTTAGATGCAGCTTTGCGAAAAACACATAAAAACATAAACCCAACAACTAGAGATACTAATAAAGTATCCAAGTGTACTGCAAACATGCCCTCACCGACTGTTAAATGCACTAAATGATGTTTTATAATACTTGAGGATTCAAGACCTGCACTCATTTTTTATATCCAGCTAAATTAAACATTGGAAAAAATATCATACTAATGAACACTGCTACAAAACCTATCAACACCCCTATTTTATCCATCCCAGGTATTGAGTAAGCAATAATAAGTAAGCAAAACACTAAAATGAATTTAATGGCCTCGGCAAAATAAATACCATTGAGTACTTTTCTTGCATTCCGAGATCCGGTAAAACGAAAACTGCAATAAGCAAAATAAACATTTGGAATTATGGCGCAGAACGCCCCTACAATTACTGATTTTAATTTATTTAGATTGTGTAGCTTATATAAGTTACCGCCGCTAAAAATACTTATAACGATAGTCAGTAGCAACAAGACAAAAAATTGGAACTTTATACTGCTTTTGATAAGCTTTTTTTGCTTATCATAGTAATAAGCACAACCAATTGCTCTGTTAATCATCAAAAGCGATTTTATTATTTTTACTTAAGCTTTGCAAGAATTAAATAAGAGGTGTAAATAAGAGATCTGATAATTAAAAAACTAGCTAATTTTTGCAATTATCCCATCTAACTCATCTAAGCTATGATAATTAATAATTAACTTGCCCTTACCCGTCTTTTCATGATTAATAGTCACTCGAGCCCCAAGAGACTCAGCTAAGCTCACTTGAAGAGACTTAATATTGGGATCATTAATAAAGCTTGAGCTTGTATTTTCACGGGCTACTTTATCTTGCTGAGCTTCTCTTACCCATAACTCTGTTTCACGTACAGAAGCTCCTTTAGCCATAATTTTTTGAGCTAAGAAAACTTGTTGTTCAGACGTCAATGTTAGCAAAGCCCTTGCATGCCCCATTTCTAACTCACCTAACTCAACCATTTTTTGAACCTGTGGACTTAACCCTAGTAATCGCAACAAATTAGTCACCGTTACTCGAGACTTGCCAACAACTTCTGAAATCTGCTGCTGAGTCATACCAAACTCATCTACTAATCTTTGCAATCCCCGAGCTTCTTCGATAGGATTTAAATCTTCTCGTTGAATATTTTCAACAACTGCCATAACTAATGCAGTTTCGTCATCTACATCTTTTACAATAGCCGGTATATTATGCAACCCTGCCATTTGTGCAGCTCGCCAACGACGCTCACCCGCAATAAGCTCATAATAATCAGCATTTCTCCTAACAACAATAGGCTGAATCAATCCTTTGCTTTTTATAGACTCCGCTAATTCTTGTAGGCTCTCTGGTGCAAAATGTTTTCTTGGTTGATAAGGCGAACGTTGAATTTTCTCAATAGCAAGATTTAATAATCCAGTTGAAGTCTCAGATGAATATTTATAATCATCTCGAGATGTACTGAGCTCATCTTCTCTGCTTTCTAAAACATCAGCTTCATCAAGACCCGTACTACTTAATAAGAACTCAAGAGTGCCCTTTTTCAACCCTTTTTTTTTCACTGTCATTGGTGTTTTGTACCTTATTAAATTTTAACCAGCTGCGTGCTGAACTAATTCCATTTGTTCTATATCTTCATCTTCTAAGCTTGTTACTTTATCACGATGTTTCCGCAAGATCTCGCCTACTAGGGCTAAATAAGCAGCCGCCCCTCTTGAATGGCGATCATATTCTAAGATAGTCATGCCATGACTTGGAGCCTCTGCTAAACGGACATTTCTAGGAATAGACGTATTGAAAACTTTATCACCAAAGTATTCTATTAGCTGAGCTGAGACTTCATTAGTTAATTTATTACGAGGATCACACATTGTCCGTAATAAACCTTCTATTTTTAAGTCTTTATTAGCAGCTTTTTTAATACCATCTATAGTCTGAATCAACGAAGCTAATCCCTCTAAAGCATAGTACTCACACTGTATAGGAATTAAAACACTACTAGCAGCAACTAAAGCATTTACAGTCAACATATTTAAAGACGGCGGGCAGTCTATTAAGATAAACTCATAAGTGTTTCCAAGTTTATCTAAAATATTTTTAAAGACCTTTTCTCTATTAGGGAAATTTAATAACTGGATTTCAGCCGAAGTTAAATCACCGTTAGCTGGCAATAAGTCAAAACCTGCTTTTGTTTTAATGATAATTTTTTTTACATCTAAATCTGAGTCCAGTAATAAATCTGTAACTGTCCCCTCGAGCTCATTTTTATTAACTCCACTACCCATAGTTGCATTTCCTTGCGGATCGAAATCTACTAATAAGATTTTACGACGGGCAAAAGCAAAGGCAGCAGCCAAGTTTATACAACTTGTTGTTTTACCTACACCACCTTTTTGGTTAGTAACAGCAATTATTTTGGTCACACTAAGCTCTTATTTAATTTGAATTAATTTTTTTATTTCTAATAAACATCTACTTTCGCCAACTAAAAATGGTACTTCTACTGGGAATATCTTATTTATCACAAAGTTATGAGAACATTTATCTTTAAACTCTACAGTTTCAGAATCTGGTAACTTGCCTTTCATGGCATATATTCTGCCCGAGCTTGTCAATAAATGCTCTGTGCATACTACATAGTCTACTAAGGACGCAAATGCTCTAGATATTATGGCATCAAATAACTCTTCGGGTATATAGTTTTCTACTCGCTGATTAATAATTTCTATATTCTTAAGTTTAAGAGTATTTTTGGCTTGTTCCAAAAATGCTGTTTTTTTATTATTACTATCTAGTAAAACTATTTTTAGATCAGGCTTTACTATAGCAATGATAATACCCGGCAGGCCAGCACCCGTACCAATATCAATAATATTTTTGACCTTTGAATCTATAAAATTAATTATAGCTAAAGAATCTAAGATATGCTTGTGGATAATTAATTTTGGATCTGTAATTGCAGTAAGATTATAAACTTTATTCCATTTGATTAACAATTGTAAATAATCTATTAGCTTATTTTTTATCTCGGAAGATAATTCTAGTTTTAATAACTTACAACCGCTATCTATTTCTTGATATAAATTAGATAAATCCATATTAACTAACTTTTTTAAATTTATGCTTAGTTAAATAAACAATCAATAATGACACCGCTGCTGGGGTTACGCC
>JAGOUU010000098.1 GCA_018061105.1 Gammaproteobacteria bacterium | reverse complement strand
CACTATTTACCATCAATATTCCCAAAAAAACATACATAATACCATATAATTATAACTATCCGTGCCATTGCAATCGCCTTAAACCCTATATGGTATTATGGCTTGATACTTTGAATTTCCTAAAGATAAATATAATTTTATGATTATGTATTTTATGCGGGAAATAAGCCTGGCATCCATCAAAGAGATCTCACCCCTATATAAAATAGCCTCTAAAATAGGAAGAGCTCCAGCTAAGGCTATAATATTATAGATGAGAAAGATAAAAATCCCAATTAAACCCAGGTCCAGGATCTTGTTTTCGCCCCGGGGCTATATCAGAATGGCTTTTGATATTATTTTTATTTATTTCTGGATAATGCTCTTGTATTAACTTAGTTATTTTCACTAGAGACAGATATTGTCGATCTGTAAATTCAGTATACACAGTCCCTTGAAGCTCTATGCCGATAGAAAAGTCATTACAGGCAGCTCGGCCGTTAAAACTAGAAACCCCAGCATGCCAGGCTCGTTTATCAAAAGGCACAAATTGGAGAATTTCACCATTGCGTTTGATATAAAGATGCGTCGAGACTTCCAGATCCTCTGCTAAGCCAAGTTCAATAAGCTTGTTTTTACCAACTTTTCCAGAAAATAGCTGTTCTAAATTATTATTGTCAAATTCCCCCTCGGGCAGGCTTGCACAGTGGATAACTAACAAATCAATAATTATTCCACGTGGTCGGTTATTAAAATTAACCGAAGGTATGTACCGCACCTGCTCGGATTCAATAATACCGTTAGTGATTTTAAATATTTGCATCTTATAACCTAATCGTTTAATGCCACTTGCCTAACCTATAGAAAGATATGTATACATTAAAGTATAGATAAATTAATACGATAAAATTATTTAATTTACTATACATACTACCTTAATATTCAGGGAGAAATACATGATCCGATTCAAGACTCTGAGAACTTTTACCCCCCACTTTCTTGCTTTACTAATAACACTAACTCTAAGCTTTAGCAATGCAAGTTTGGCCATGATAACAACCAATGGAGATCTAGCCTTAAAATTAAAAAACCGACCAATAGAATCTATCATAATAAAATTTAATAAAAAATCTAGTATAAAAAACCTAAGGCAAAAAATTGATCTCGATTTAGTAAAAATTCAGGATCTAAGCAATGGCACCGAGCTTTTTAAAATTATAAACCCATCATTATCAGCACTAGAACTAGATGCTAAATTAGAGCAACTTAATAGCGATCCAGATATACAATATGCTGATCCTAATCTTTATGCCTATATTCAAAAAACACCTAACGACTCTCGTTATACAGAGCAATGGCACTATTATGAAGAAGAAGGCGGGATGAATCTACCAGAAGCATGGGATATGACTACTGGATCTGATCAAATAGTAGTCGGAGTGGTCGATACAGGTATTGTCAAACATGGGAATATTCAAGATAAAATTTTACCTGGTCGAAACTTTGTTATAAGTAAAGATGATTCCAACGAAGCAGATGATCCTACCGATCGTGGTGGAGATACCTCTTACCATGGCACTCATGTAGCTGGAACTATTGCAGCAACAACAGATCGAAACGGCACTGTTTCGGGGGTTTCATGGGGAGCTAAAATTTTACCTGTAAGAGTACTAGATGATTCAGGCTCGGGAAGTTTTGCTTGGATCAATGAAGGTATGCGATGGGCTGCTGGTATTGGAAAAATTGAGAACCCCAACCCTGCTAAAATAATTAATCTAAGCTTAGGTGGCTTTGGTAAATGCCCAAAAAGCCTGCAAGAAACTATAGATGAAATAATAGCAAAAGATATCATTATAGTAGTAGCTGCAGGTAATAGCTCAGTTAATGCCAAACTGTTCACACCTGCCAATTGTAAAGGCGTGATTACAGTAGCTGCAACTAATCGTAACGGTAAAAAAACTTATTATACTAATTATGGTAAAGAGTTTGTAACGATTGCTGCACCAGGTGGGGAAAAAGATAAAAATAAAGATAAAGCTAGCGACGCAAATAAGATCTTATCATTAGCAGATCTCGACAATTATCAATTCCTACAAGGTACCAGTATGGCCGCTCCTCATATTTCAGGCCTAGTTGCTCTTATGTATTCTTTGGATCCCAAATTAACTCATGCCCAAGTAGTTGAATATATCAAAAAAGGTGCCCGAGGAGAGGAAATGGAGGTTGGTATTGCAGATGCCAAGAAAACTTTAGAATTAATTAAATCAAAACTGCCAGAGAATCCGGAGAATGGAGAATAATGATTAATTAGCTAATATTAACTATATTGACTATCTGAAATATGCCCGTAATATACCCGTAATACAAAGTTTTATTACGGGTTTTTACGTGAACCAAAGCTCAGCAATTTCGAACATATTAATTAAAGCTCAATCTCTACGAGGCTATACTCTTGGAGAATTAACTGATTATCTTAATATCAACAATAATTATAATAAAATATTTAATAATAAAATAATTAATAATAAATTAGTTAATAAAAAAGGCCTAACCGGGCAAATTGTAGAATATCTTTTAGGAGCAACTGCTCAATCAAAACCAATGCCAGACTTCCCTGAGCTTGGTTTAGAAGTAAAAACTCTTCCTATTGATTTATCGGGAAGGCCTTTAGAAACTACTTATATATGTACTGTACCATTAGTTTCTTCAGAAACTTCTTCTGAATTTCAGTGCTCTGTGTTATATCAAAAAACTCAGCATATTCTTTGGGTACCGATTATAATTTCTGAAAAAAACAAAAACTTTTTTAATCAAAGAACAATTGGCAATGCCTTTTTATGGCAACCTAATGCTACTCAAATCAGCTTAATCCAGCAAGACTGGACAGAGCTTACAGAAATGATTATAACTGGTCAAATTGAAAAGATAACTAGTCACTATGGTAAAGTTCTTCAAATTAGGCCCAAAGCAGCCAATTCCAGAGTTATTACCCAGGGGTTAAATCTAGAGGGCGCCACAATTGCAACTTTGCCTAGAGGTTTTTATTTACGAACTTCGTTTACTAGTGAAATTTATTTGAATAGTAACTCTGGTACTGATATATTACCCTAATTATAGATAGTTGATTGACTTATAATTGGGGTGTTCAATTCGAACAAAAGATTTGATACAAATTAAGCTATATATGTGATATAATTTTGCCAGTTCACAAAATGGCTGTCTGCACTTAAGTATATGATTTTAGTCCATGCTCCTAATTAAAATATGGTTGAGGATAAAAACTAAACTTCCTAAATATAGTCGATCTGCCTGGATTGCAAATTTTCTCTTTTGGCCTGGAGCATTAGCCAGCGCAATGCAAGGCTATTTTAGCATTGGCGCTTTTATCAGCACACTGGGAACCATCCCCGGCCTAACCTTCTTAGCCTTAATACCTTACCCTGTTATATTTATCTTAGCTACCCTTAGCTTTTATTATGTCATCTTCGTAGAGCAGCAAATTTTTCGTAAATTTTTTACTAATTTAATAAGACAATTATTTAAAGATACACAAGATAAAGATTATCAAGACACTTTCAATACACAATATTTAAAACTGCGAGCAAAACTTAAAGCTCTTATTAACCCAAGCTCCACCAGCCCATCTTCTATAAAAAATCCAGCGTCTACCCGAGTTCCCAAACGCAAGTCTCTACCCAAAATGTTATTTTATAGACTGCGATTATTTTTTGGGTATTGCGTTGCATTTGTCATAGTAAGCTTAAGAGCAATTGTCAGTATTGCTTCAACCATGCTAGGACTAAAAACTATTTTACTGTTAGCAGCTTCAATGTTTTTAATCACTACTTTACCTGGCTATATAGTATTAATCTGTGCAATTCTAGCTGGCGTTGGTTATGTCGTCAAAAACTCTCAAAACTTACTTTGTCAGTTCAACGAGACTTTAAAACTACTAGGCTTTAAAAGATTTATCAGAAAAGATGTTGAAAAGCAACATAAAGTTTATAAACAAATTCTTAAAGAGTCTTTCAGAGAAGACAAACAGGCCACCCATTTGTTAAGTACAGTAAAGTCTCTAAGCGAAAGCAAGCCAAAGCTTTCATGGTGGAAATCAATAACCAATCAGCTTTTGGATCGTGATAAACCAGATCGCAAATGGTGGCAAGTAGTTATAGCACGTATTTTTGATTTTGGTTTTATTATAGGTGCAATTGGCGCATCAATGACTGGTTTTTTTAGCATTGAAAAATTTGTATCACAAATAAGCAGCATTAGCTTTTTAAGTTTTTTTGCTGTAATCCCTGGTTCAGTAATTATAGCAGCGGCTTGTACGATTGCAGTTTATACTTTATTTGTAGAGCAAAAAATATTATACAATTTTTTTAGCAAACTGGTTGGCCCCATAATAGACAAATTAAATTTTGGCAGAAGTAAAGAATCCAGCCCTAATACAGCAAGCTCAGAAAAAAAGAAAACTCAAAGCCCTGCAGAGAAAATTCAAAAAAAACAAAAAAGTATTGCCAATATTTATGCTCATCCATACATGAAGAGCATAGCAAGAGAACCAAATCTTGTTTTAGTTCCTAATGATCTTACAGGTCCTAAAGATAAAAAATATATAGATATCTTACAGGTAAAACTCGATACTCCAGTTAAAAAATATAGCAAATTGAGATTAATTTTATCTATAATTGGCACTGTATTTATTCTGGTACTACGCGGCATAACAAATGTAGGGCCGTCTACTTTAGGTTTAGTAGCAGCCATAAAATTTATTGCGTTAGCAGCTTTTTCTGTATCTTTAGGTCCTTGGATCTTTGCTTTTTGTGCTGCTATGGCTATTTGCGGTTATCTTATTAAGTGCTCACAAAATTTAACCGAGACTTATTATGGAACTTTAGAGGATATGTTTGGTATTAGAC
>JAGOUU010000097.1 GCA_018061105.1 Gammaproteobacteria bacterium | reverse complement strand
CAAAGCTCGTCGCTGAGCATTAGTCGGACCATAGCAAACTCGTTTTATATTATTTTATTTAGACAACATAATATTACAAGTTTGCTATTTTATTTCAACTGCTTATCTCAATTATCAACAGACCCTAATTGGTCTCGAATATTTAATAGCATATGTTTTTATAATTTATAATTATATATTATTTAGAATATTTAAAATTACCGTGACCTCAATTGTAGCAGGCATACATGAACTCAAAATTAACAATAAGTTATAATAATAACAATACGTTACTGCCTACCTTGCTTTCTGAATAAAAAGACGTTACCCTATGGTATTTTACACGATACTAATTAATATGGCCAAATTGTTTATCAAAACTCACGGCTGTCAGATGAATGTCTATGATTCTGACAAAATGGCCGATGTCTTGAATACTGCAAAAAACTTAGAATTAACTACAGACGAATCTGAGGCTGATGTTATTTTATTAAATACTTGTTCTATTCGAGAAAAAGCGCAAGAAAAAGTATTTTCGCAACTTGGCCGCTGGCGTAAATTAAAAAATAAAAAGCCGAATATTATCATTGGCGTCGGTGGCTGTGTAGCAAGCCAAGAAGGTGCGGATATTATCAAACGCGCGCCTTATGTAGACATAGTCTTTGGCCCCCAAACTTTACACCGCCTGCCCGAGATGCTTGCAGAAGTCCAAGCTAAGCATAAACCAGTGGTTGATATTAGTTTTCCGGAGATCGAAAAATTTGACAATCTGCCTGAAGCTAGGTCTACGGGCCCTACAGCGTATTTATCTATTATGGAAGGCTGTAGTAAATACTGTAGTTTTTGCGTTGTCCCCTATACAAGAGGCAAGGAAGTCAGCAGACCATTTGAAGATGTCTTATTAGAAGCTGCTACATTAGTTGAACAAGGTGTTCGCGAAATAAATTTACTAGGTCAGAATGTCAATGCCTATAGAGGCAAAATGGGAGAAACTGCTGAATATGCAGATTTAGCTCTTTTAATAAGTACCCTGGCTGAGATAAATAATTTAGATCGCATTAGATATACAACTTCGCATCCAGTTGAGTTTTCAGATAGGCTTATAGAAGTCTACGGTGAAGTTCCCAAATTAGTCGATCATTTGCATCTGCCTGTCCAAAGTGGCTCTGACCGTATTTTGGCTCTGATGAAACGTGGTCATACAGTTTTAGAATATAAAGCTAAAATCAGACGTCTACGAGCTATCAGACCTAATATAAGCCTATCATCAGATTTTATCATTGGATTCCCAGGAGAAACTGATCAAGATTTTGCTCACACTATGCGTCTAATAGAAGATATAAATTATGATCATAGCTTTAGTTTTATTTACAGTAAGCGTCCTGGTACACCAGCGGCTAGTCTAGAAGACGATGTTCCTTTAGATATCAAAAAACAGCGTTTAAATATTTTACAAACTAGAATTCTTCAATCAGCTAATCTCATTAGTGAAAACATGGTTAATACAGTACAAACTATTTTAGTTGATAGCAAGGCTAAGAAAAACCAGACCACTGAGCTCTCAGGTCGAACTGAAAATAACCGAATTGTTAATTTTGTCGGTCCTGTGGAATTAATTGGTCAATTTGTAAAAATTAAAATTACGGAGAATTTACCAAATTGCTTAAAAGGCCAATTAACTAGTGATTGCAGTTTTGCTAGGATTAGCTAAAATTAGCAAATAATCGGTAACAATATGAAATTGCAACATCAACTAACTTAATAACACTGCTTGATAAATACTAATAGTAATTTTCGTTACATTATAGATATCCAACATGCTTTTAGTAATGAAAGCCTTGATATCCCTAGTGATACTTATATTCAACAAGTCATTAACGTGGTTCTCAGTAAGTTCCGCAACTCTGCCGAGCTGTCTATCAGAATAGTCGATAATGATGAAATCACCGCCTTAAATAGTCGCTATAGGCATAAAAATAGTCCTACTAATATATTATCTTTTCCTGTTGATTTACCAGCTGGCATTACTTTAGAACATGAGCTATTAGGAGATATGGTCATCGCTGCTGAAGTAGTCAAAAAAGAAGCTTTAGCACAGAATAAATCTTTTATTGCGCATTTTACCCATATGTTGATTCATGGAGCTTTGCATTTATTAGGTTTTGATCATAAAACTGATAAAGAAGCTGAAATAATGGAAAATCATGAGATTAAAATCATGCAGGAATTAAAACTTCCAGCGCCCTATATACTCTAGACTCACATATTGAAATCATGAATAATTTAATAACAATTTAGGAGATCTTAAAATTTTATGCCCGAATCTGATAGATCTGATAGATCTGATAGCCATAACAATCATAATAATTTAACCGATAAATTCAAAACTTGGCAAAAAAAATTTGCACACCGGATCATCCGGTATTTTTTTAAAAAACGTTTAAAAACTAGTCAACAACTCTTAAGTATATTAGAAGAAGCAAATCAACATGATGTCTTATCTTTAGAAGCTTTAAATATGATTGAAGGCGTCTTACAAGTTTCAGATATGCAAGCTCGAGATATTATGGTGCCTCGTTCTCAAATGGTGGTATTAGATATTGACTCCCCTATTGAAGAAGTTTTGCCACAAATGATAGAATCAGGCCATTCGAGATTTCCAGTCATAGGTGAAGACCGCGATGAAGTCTTAGGAACAATCTTAGCCAAAGATTTACTACCGTTTATATTACAAAAAGACAAAAAAATAAATATTAAAGAACTCTTACGGCCCGCCATGGTAATTCCTGAAAGTAAACGTTTAAATATTTTATTAAAAGAGTTTCGCTTAAACCGCCATCATATGGCTATTATAGCTAACGAATACGGTGGGATCTCAGGATTATTAACTATAGAAGATATCTTAGAGCAAATTGTCGGTGATATCGAAGATGAATTTGACCCGCATGAAGAAAATAATATTATTAAAATTAGTGAAAACGTCTACCACGTACAAGCATTAACACCAATTCTTGAATTCAATGAGTATTTTAACACTGATCTCGATGATACAGAATTTGATACTATTGGTGGCGTTGTGCTAAACAGTTTTGGACACATGCCGAGTAAAAATGAAAGTCTCGTGATAGACGGCTATAAAATTAAAATCTTAAATGCAGATAAACGCAGAATTAGATTATTAAAAATTAGCAAAGTAAAATCTGGTAATTCAAATTCCGCAAGCCCGATAAATCAAGATGTTAAAATTAATTAAAAATTTTACGCATCGTGAGCTGCTTGCAGTATTAGCCGGAGCGTTAGTACCACTTAGCTTATCCCCTTTTAACTTTAATTTGCTTATTTATATAAGCATAATTTTATTGCTCTATAGCATTAATAACATAGACAAGTGCTCTATTAAAAGAGCTGTGTTGCGTGGCTATTTGTATGGCTGTGGTTGTTTTAGTCTAGGGGTAAGCTGGGTTTATATTAGCATCCACGATCATGGTAATGCTAGTATAGCCTTAGCTGGGTTATTTACATTAATGTTTGTGCTAACTCTTGCTATTTTTCCAGCGTTAAAAATTGGTCTTTTTAAATATTTATTGACAAAGCAACACAACTTAAATTTATTAATATTAGCCCCGTCGATTTGGATTATAATAGACTGGTTACAAGGCTGGGTATTTACTGGTTTCCCATGGTTGTACATTGGCTATAGTCAAACTAATAGTATTTTAGCTAATTTTGCGCCTATTTTAAGCGTCTTTGGCTTAAGCTGGTTAACCGTTTTTATTTCGGGTTTAATCTATTTAATTTTACAGAATATATTACTATTTATAAAAAACAATCGTAATCAAACTTGCATCAATCATGCTTTAAGCTATTTGCTTATTTTAGTGACCATTTTTATTTCCGGGCAAAGTTTAAGTGGTATCCAATGGACGACCAGAATGCCTGGTGCTCAAACAGAAAATCTTGTTTTAGTCCAAGGTAATATTCCACAAGAAATGCGCTGGCAGAAGTCACAGTTAATTGATCATATCAATAAATATATCAATCTCTCTAAACCCTATTGGGCACATTCGACTATCATATGGCCTGAGAGCGCCGTGCCATTGCCCGCACATTATATAAAAGATTTAATAGAAGAATGGTTAATATTAGCAAAAAAAAATAATAGTACCTTGATTTTTGGAGTTCCTATTTTAGCTAATAACAATGATCAATTTTATAATGCTATTGTGGCTATAAATAACAAAAATAACAAAAATAACAAAAACACTAAAATAGACCAATATTACAAAAATAAACTTGTACCATGGGGTGAATATGTTCCTTTGGAAAATATTTTTCGTGGTCTGATTGAGTTTTTTGATTTACCTATGTCTAACTTTATCTCTGGTACAGCAGGTAATATTCCATATAGTGTTTTACATAGTGAGTTTATCCAGTGGCTGCCATTTATATGTTATGAAATAGCCTACCCAGACTATGTCATTTCTCAATCAAGCTTAGGGAATGCTATTATTACCATCAGTAACGACGCATGGTTTGGTCATTCTATTGGCCCTTGGCAACATTTACAACTTGCTCAAATGCGGGCGCTTGAAACAGGCCGCCCTGTGATCAGAAGTACAAATAATGGAATTACAGCTATAATAGGCGCTGATGGTAAAATTATTAAGCAAATCCCACAATTTGAAACAGCAATTTTAACTGGTAAAATAACTGGGTATACAGGCATGACACCAATAATGTATATTGGCGTCAAAACTATTATTACTATAAGTTTTTTGTTAATTTTGCTCTGCTATAGACTTGACATCCTCACCTCCCTAAAGAGAAGATGATTCCCGCGGGATAATCCCGAGGTAGGTTCTTGCATCAACGCCGCGCTTATGCGCTTGCTCCGCAAGCCAACACGGCATGCCCTGCCGCTAATATATTTTTTGCTGCATTTATATCAGCATTATCTTGATAGTGACA
>JAGOUU010000096.1 GCA_018061105.1 Gammaproteobacteria bacterium | reverse complement strand
GTGTTATGTGAGATAATTTTTTAAAAAAAATATAAAAAAGAGCAGAAAAATTGTTAAATTTAATAACTATGTTTCATCAAAAATCTATACAATCGCACAAAACTTATTAAAAACCAGTGCGATGACCCTGTCAGGATGGGTAGTCAGGCTATCCGATTGCACATATCTTCTTGTGTAAGCATTCAACCTTCAAAATAAGATTCAAATTAGAAACTCTCCAGTCGCCGCAAAGAAGCGGGATGGCTTTATTGCATCAATATAGTTTAGATTTTAGGTTTTGTCATTTCAGTCAAGCGTGGAGCGCGCAGAACTGAAATCTATGTCAAAATTAGATGAGTTACAACTCCCATTCTGGTATAAACTTCTTATAACAAATTATTGAAAGAAAGAGGTAAAATTTTTAATACTTATTGATAAACTTGTTAATAAAATTAATAAAAAAATACTAATTAATCAACGACCAGGCTCATCTCCCCAGATATATTTATGCAACTGAGCTTGCAAGCGAACTGACAACCTGTCGACCAAAATAGCCTCTGCTAAATCGCGTATTTTTATTTGTTTATAGCTAGGTGAAAATAATATCTCACATTTATTTACTAAATCATGGTTTATAATTACTTGTTTGGCCCAAGCATAATCTTCTAAGCTACAGATCACAAATTTTATTTGATCTTTAGGCTTTAAATACTCAAGATTTTGCCATAAATTCTTATCGGCTTCTTGCGATCCCGGAGTTTTTAAATCCATGACTATCATCAGACGAGAATCGAGATCTTTGATACAAAACGCTCCGCTCGTCTCTAAAGACACATTGTAACCAAGCTCACACAACCTAGAAATAAGACTTGCACAACCAGGTTGAGCTAGCGGCTCTCCGCCTGTTACAGTAACATATTTATTAAGCCCAGACTTATTATTAATAAAATAATATTCAGTGGTGCTAATAATATTAGCTATTGTTGTAATCTTACCACCATGAAAAGCATATGTTGTATCACAGTAATTACAACGTAATGGACAACCAGTAAGCCTTATAAACACAGTAGGCCACCCTACTGTGCTCGATTCTCCCTGGATAGAATAAAAGATTTCCGTGATTCTTAAACTACTAGAGAAATCACGCTGCACGAGTTATAGCCTCAATATTTTTTAATTGTTTCTCAGCTAAACTCGCTGCTGTAGTATTACTATGCAACTTTACTACTTGAGTTAAAACTTTTTTAGCCTGCATAAAGTCTTTTTGGTATAAATATACAAGACCTTTTTTATACATGGCATCAGCTGATTTCTGACCTTTTGGATGTTTAGTTAGTACTGTATTAAAAGCACCTAACGCTTTATCATATTTAGACTGCAACATATAAATTTCTCCTAACCAATAATGCGAGCTTTCGCTGTATTGGCCATTTGGAAATTTACTATTATATTGAGTAAAGGCAGTAATAGCCTGATCATATTTACGCAATTTTATATTTTCATAAGCTGAATTATATAAACTTTGTTGATCAAGCTCAGAGTCTTTATATGTATAGCTTTTCTTAACTTCTTTTTCTTCTGATGGAATTGACGTAGTATCGGAAGGAGTAGTTGAACTGGTTGGATTTAATTTTGAACTTATGTTCTTAGTTGAACTATTATTTGGCGTACTAGGGATAATAGGGGTAATAGAGGTATTATTACTTATTGTATTATTGCTAGAAATAAGCTGGCTTATTCTACGCTCAAGACTTTCATGAAGTAATTTATCTTGTGCGAAAACTTGTTCAAATTTATGCTGCTGGGCCTCGAGTAGACCTGTAAGCTCTTGCAGTTGCAGCTGTAGTAACTTTACTCTTTTTTCTAATTTTAAACGTTTTTGATCTTCAGTTATATTCTCTAAGCGCTGCAATCTCGAAGCAAAAGGCATAGCCTGTAATTCTTGTAGACGTTCTTGCATTTTTTGATTATCGTAATCATTATTTTCTATTTCTTTTTCTAAAGCTTTCACTTCTGGATTTGACTGATTTGACTCAAAAGCTGCAGGTTTATTAAAATCAGCATGAGTAGCATCAGGAGTTGCCCCCCCCTGAGCAGGAGTCCTTGGTTGTACAGTATTTGGCGTCATAAACTGATTAGATGACTGACCTTGTTGTTCTGTTCTATAACTTGGACTTGGTTCTGAATAAAAATTATTAGAATTGTTAGGATTATTAGACTGAGGTTGACGTTCTTGGTTCACTACAGAATCTATAGTAATACTACGATCTTCCACTAATGCTAGGCGATTAGGGACAGATAAAATACTTTGACTAGCTAAAATCAACGTTATTCCGAAAAATTTTATTTTTGTAGTAGTTTTCATGTTAAACTCTAGTGATTATCAATTAATATCCAATAGTTAAAAAATAGACCATATAGCTAGATTATCTAGTTAAACGTAATGTTAAAACATCAAAGCAACGATGTAAAGAAAAGTAACCGAAAGAGTGCGGAATTGACAATTGTGAGGGCCCATATCTATCAAATCAGTAAATATGATAAACATGGGTCTGTATAGCAAATTACAAGCAAGCACTATTAGCCTTGTTCATAAACTAATTTAGCACGACGATTCCACTGGTAAGCACTTTCATCATGACCTTGAACGGCTGGCTTTTCTTCACCATAGCTCACTACTGCTACTTGGTTGCCCAAAACGCCTTCGTTAGCCAAACTTCCAGATACAGCTTTAGCACGACGCTCACCTAGAGCAACGTTGTATTCTCTACTACCGCGCTCATCTGTATGACCTTCTACTCTTACTTTAACACTGGGGTGTTCAAGTAAATATTTAGCATGTTTGCTGATCTCTGTTTTTGCTTCAGAAGTTAACTCACTGCTATCATAAGCAAAATAATACTGGTTAGCCATTTCTGCATCTTTGCCAGTACCGTTAGAGCCAACAAAAGTTGGTGAACCATTTAAACCTTTAGTGTATGCATAACCTGCATCAGCAGCATCTTCTTTTGGATCTGTATACATACCATCAGTACACCCTGTCATCATACCTACTAGGGTTACAGATAGTGCTATTGTTAAAAGTTTTTTCATTTTGTACTCCAAATAAAAATTGTAAGATAAAAAATTATAAGCTATCTTTGCGATGTAATAATATAACACCGAAATTATTATTTTAAAATACTTAATTTATTTTACTACTATAAATAATTTATAAATTACTTATAAATAAGGTGACCATGATGGTTCTTGAACGTCACCTTCGCGTGCAGGACGCTTCAATTTTATCCGACCATCTATCGATACTTCCCCTAAGATCCCTTTCTGACCATCACGAGTAGCATAAACTATCTGCTGGCCATTAGCAGATACACTCGGAGATTCATCCATACTAGAAGTTGTTAACACATCAAGATTAAAAGTTTCTAGATCCTGTACAGCAATTTTAAAATCACTGTCTGGGCTACGGTGTACCATGACCAATTTTTTTCCATCTGGAGTGAAAGATGCTCTAGCATTGTAATTACCATCGAAAGTTAAACGAGTAATTTTACTATTATCTAAGTTATAACTATAAATCTGTGGCCCGCCGCCTCGGCTAGATGTGAAAATTAAAGATTTACCATTAGGTGCCCATCTTGGCTCTGTATCTATCGATGGCCCAAATGTAATCTGTTCCAATTTATTAGTAAATAAATCTAATATATAAACTTTTGGTACATTTTCTTTTGATAAAACTAAAGCCATTTTATTCCCATCTGGAGACCATGAAGGCGCTCCATTGATGCCCTTAAATGAAGAAATAACTTTACTGCTTCCGGTTGCAAGATCGACTACTTTTATTTTAGAACGAAAACCTTCAAAAGTGACATAGGCTAATTGTCGACCATTAGGATTCCACGTTGGTGACATTAACGGCTCACTACTTACTACAAGCGCTTGTGGATTATAGCCATCTGAGTCAGCGATTTCTAGAACATACTCTCTTTTCTTTTTGGATAACCATTTTACATTAACATAAGCAATCTTTGCTGAGAATACGCCCTTTATACCTGTGAGCTTTTCGTAAATTAAATCACTTATATGATGCCCCAGACTACGCAGATTATTATAATTTGCAGGAAAAGATTTTGTTAATAAAACTGGCGGAGTTTTATTATCGTTTCTATTAGCTAATTGATACAAATCAATTAATTCAAAGTTCACCTGCAAATTATTACCAGGTTTAGGTTCTACTAAACCACGGATAACATATTCAATATTTTGACGTTGTAAATTTGAAACTGGTAACCTATCTAAACTAGCATACGAGATCATAGGTTGTTCTAACGGCTTAAATAACCCACATCTGTACAGATCAGAAGCTATAACTTTATTTAATACAGCTATATCGTTATCATTTTGATTAGTATTTGTCGTAAACGGATAAATAGCAATGGGAACAGAAGCATCCACCCCCTGAGTGATTTCTATATCCAAGCCCGCATAAATATTAAATACAGCAAACAATAAAGATATACTAACAGTAACTCGTGATAAAAAAATTTTCATATTAACTGAGCTCATCTGGTCTAAAAGTAAAATTATAATTCACAAATGTTTTAAATAATTCATCGTCTTCTGGCACAGGCAATGGCGATGCTTTTAGGATAGCATTTTTTGCCGATATATCCAAAGCTTCATCACCACTGGATTTAATTATCCGTGCACTGACTACTTTACCATCCCGAGTTAAATTTATTTCAAGTTTTGCTACCAAACTTCTTCCTATAAAGTTCTCGCGGGAATTCCAATTGCGTGAGACTTTTGCCTGTTGCAGACCAATAAATTTTTCAATTTCTCTCTGTTTAATAGACAATTGTCTTCTGGATTGTTCTAAATTTTCTTCTTCTGAGAGTAAATCTGTTGCTAACTTTTGTTCTTGTTCTTTTTTTAGTTTGGCTAAGAGTGCTTCTTGCTGTTTTTCTAATTTTTTCCGCGCTAGTTCTTTTTGCTTTTCTTTCTGTTGTTCTTCAAGTTTTAACT
>JAGOUU010000095.1 GCA_018061105.1 Gammaproteobacteria bacterium | reverse complement strand
GTCTATGCCTCAGAATAAAATGCAGCCTGATACCTATTTACTCTGCTAAACATTTAAGATTTTCACCTCAAAGTTTAGCAGAGTTCTCTGTATAACCGCGACTCGAACACATCATCATGCCATCTCTTTAAATATTTGATTAGTGGAAGAAACCAGTTACTGCGCTCAAGTGCAAAAGGCACAAATTACTGTAAGTGGGTTTTTAATCGGATACGTATCTCTAATATTAATCTTTTTGCCATAATGCCTCGCGAAATACAACCGATAGTTTAAACGATTGCTTTGCATTTCGCAATTGAACTCATAATTTTCATTTTTTGATTCGATTTAAAAAATATTTAATACCAACTATGGTTTTTCTAGGCATCAATAACCTAATAGGCATCTGCCATAAAATCCGATCTTTATTATATAAAAATAACATAAATCTCCTAAAATATGATACCAGCGCTTTTCTGTTATTGCCAGCATATAAATCATTTATTATTGAGTTTCTGTAAAATGATATTGTATTCTGTTTTATTAACTCGAAATATAAACTAGGCGCAATTTGACTTTTATTATTTAAAAAAATTTTTGACTGAATATAATTTAGACCACTTCCCATTTTCACTACATTATGATGCATGCTAGTTCCAATTACCAATTGATAGTAAGCAACTACTTTACCTATAAACTTATATTTATACTCTAGTGCAAATGTTAGCCACATATAGTAATCTTCGATATAACAATGATCAAATCCATCTAATTCAATAAATTTATCACGGCTGAATAAAACCGTCATAGCTGGAATATAATTTTTCTTCTGTAAATAAAGCTCCATAAAACTGCAATCCCAGCCACCAACATGTAAATTCTTTTGCTGATTACCTTTTTCATATACAAAATGTTGAGCTTGAGCATACACAAACGCATACTCATTACTCAATCTTTCAATTTCAGTCGTCAATACTTCAACGCAGTCGTCTGTAAGATAATCATCACTTGCTATACATTTAATATATTTACCTTGTGCATGATTATAAATAACATCATTTAATGATCTGGTTAACCCCCAATTTTCAGTATGCTCAATAAATTTAAAATCATATTTTTGTTGCAATTTCTTGATTACTTCTGCACTATTATCAGGCGAGCAATCATCTACTACTATCACCTCAATGTTTTTATATGTTTGTCTAAAGATACTATCAAGGCAAGTTTCAACATATTTTTCATGGTTATAACAAGGTACGATTACAGTTACTAATGGTAAACTACTCTCACTCAAAATAAATATCCTTTTTTATACAATACAACAAATAATACAAAATAAATCATATAGTTCAAAGCAAATGCCATTACCGCGCCATCTGCGCCAGCCATATTGATAAAAACATAACTCAGTAGCGGAAAACTAATTCCAAATATTACTTCTGTTGCCATAAATATCTTTGTTTTTGCTTTAGCTAATACTAAATAAGAAACTAGATAAGTTGCTATTTTGAAGCAGTCACCAGTTAACTGCCATGCAAACATATCACGCATAGCACCAAATGATTTGGCAAACAAAAGGTGAATAATAAAATCCCGTAAAAAATAAATAACTAGTGCAGATCCAATAACAAACGGCATAATCAGTTTATAACCATTGCTAATTTCTTTGCTTATTTCATTTTTATCTTGTAAATTAGCCAGCTTAGGTAAAAAATAAGTCCCAAGCGCGGCATAAACAATCATCAAATAAGCATCAGAAATTTTTTGCATTCCCTGCCAGCAACCTGCCACATCCCAAGATGTATGCCCAGCTAAGCATAGTGGGACCCATTATAAGCAACTAACTTCAACTCCAAAAGATATTATTAATCATTGGTTAAATTAAATATTACTTTACTAAGAGTTTCACAATCTATTAGAAAATCATCATGAATATTTTTACTAGCCGCTAATGGAGTTGTTAAAAAATGTATCAAATCAATATTTGCCACATCTGCCAACTGTTGAAATAAGTAATAATTTGTCGCAATTATACTTGGCGAGAACATTAGTGCCCTCGTATTAGGCTGCATAAACACAATGTTTGAAAAAGATGCACCAGATGCTCCGATTACAAACTTGGTCTCGCTAAATAATTTCACTTGTTCAATAAAACTCATTTTATCGGTATAAATTAATTCAAAATTAAAACTGGATAATAATTCATTCACCTCAACCAAATTAACTATATTTCTTATTTGACTTGCCCGTCTAGCTAAATATATTTTACGATATGGTGGCGATATAGACGTATGACAATTAAGCAAGGCATTTCTTGTTATTGTAACTGCATATTTATCAACTAGAAAATCTTTAGCAACATTTGGACTATATTTAGTACAATCCAGCGCATACCAAAGAGGTGTAACATAATGAAGTACCTCACACTTAACCTGTTGAACACTTCTCAACTGAGTAATCTTAAAGCGATTACCTAACAACATCATTAGAGCTTCAAGGCACTGCTTAGGAAGATTTTCATCTATTAAAAGCACCGTATCGTTAGATAAATTAAGTTCATCACAGTCTCTCATAAAGTATATTAATCTAGGGAGACATTCAAATAACCAATGATAGTAGTTGTGAGAATGCTCTGAAAGCAAATGAATCGCTTCAGGGATGAATAAAACATCATACGAATCAAATAAACAACTAATATTATCCCCAACTACACCATTTTTATAAGAGTACCTAAATAACCAATGCTTTCTATCATGCCTGTAATCTTGCACATTTAATTCTGGCTGATACAAAAATCCATTGCTATGTATCGCTAAAGATTTCCCTACAACAAATACATTAAAAAAAGTAATAAGCTCAAGATTAGGCTGACTACTACTAATTGGGGGCATGATTTTAGTTTTCTGATCATTTAGAATTATATGTGGAGAATTTATTACCGTATGGCGATTTACCTCACATTTTAATTTATCAAATTTGATAGAATTGCAGAAATCTAAATCTTTTACTATTTTATATTGCTTCCAAAAATTCCCACGAGAGGCTTCTTTAATAGAAACCCAAGTAATCGCCACCTTTGAAGCTATACCTATTGGCAACAACTTTAATAAAGTTCGTAGCATTTGTCTTATCTTCATCTAGTACAACCTCTATCAGTCAAAAACCCTTTTTTGTATAACACTATAAACAACACCAGATAAATCATATAATTCAAGGCGAAGGCCATAACTGCACCGTTTGTACCAACCAGGTTAATAAGGCCATAACTGAATAATGGATAGCTAACCCCAAACAAAACCTCTGTCACAACAAAAAGCTTTATTTTATCTTTTGCACCCATTAGGCACCCCAGAATCCAAGCGGAAATTTTAAGGCAATCACCGAGTAGTTGCCAAAAAAACATACCGCTCATAGCTAAAAAAGATTTGCTAAAAAGTAAATTAATAATCAAATGACGTGATATAAATAATGAAACCGCTGAAATAGCTAAAAAAGGAAGTAAAAATAAATACCCTTTTCGAATCTCAGCACTAATCTGTTTTTGATCATGCAAGCTAGCAAACTTAGGTAAAAAATATGTCCATAACGCAGCATTAGCAATCATTAGGTACGTATCTGATATTTTTTGCATTCCCTGCCAGCAACCTGCCACATCCCAAGAAGTATGACTAGCAAGATAGCCACGAATAAACATTTGAGATGTTGGACCTACACACATTGTAGTCAAAGACATCACGGTAAAGCCCATCAACTTTTTAAAGTAGAATCTATCAAATTTACCAAAAAAATTACTCAGTTTAAACCAAGTTTGCTTATGCACAAAAAACACAACCACAAAAAAAGTAATCGATTGGCTAATTACAATCCCCAATAATGCGCCATAAACTTTATATTGATAAACTAAGCCAATGGTAACTAATAGCCCTAATATACTATTTAGCGTATTGAGTAAATTAAAGCGCTTTATTTGGTGTAAGCCATTTAAGATGTTCAATAATAAGCTATTGGCAACGTAAAAACCCAAACTAAATGCAAAAACCACCAGAATACTACCATATGCTGCATCATGAAGAAACTCTTGTGCCAGCCAATTATGAAATACCAATAAAACTATAATCACTGGAATACTTAAAATCATTGAGACCCATGTAATGGTATGCCAGACTTTATTTAACTCTTCAGGATTATCTTTATATTGCGAAGTATATTTGATAACACCAGTCGAGATACCACCCAGAGCCAAAGTCATGACAATAGAGGTAAGATTGCCAAATTGACCAATCAACGCAACACCAAGTGGCCCAATCAATAAAGCAACTACTTTAATAGAAACAAAACCATTTGCTAAACGAATGAGTGTAGCAAGAGCTGACCAAGAAACTGTTGATGCTAATTTCATTATTTAGATTTCTTCTTCAACATTTTTGAACCAGTCAAAATTTTTGACCAGTTCTGATTTTTCTATGACTGTGAGTTCAACAACAAATTCAGCAATAAATCGTTCAGGATTATTCCCACCATTAACTAATTTCACTTAGTACTTATTCACCACATCAATTACATACTGCGTTTGCTCTAGCGTTTGTACAGGGCTAATTGGTAAGCTGATTACTTCACGATGGATTTGTTCACTAACTGGTAAGCTTAGATGATTTAACTCTTTGTATGCTTCTTGTTTATGCGGTGGGGTTGGGTAATGAATTACTGTGCCAATACCATTATCAGCTAGGTACTTTTGCAGCTCATCACGATTTGCTGTACGCACTACAAATACATGCCAAACATGGCTATTTTCGCCAAGCTCTACTTGTGGTAACTCTATTTTTGAATTAGTAATTTGCTCACGATACATTTTAGCGATTACTCTACGTTTTTCGGTATCTTCATCAAGTTTAGCTAATTTAACATCCAAGATTGCAGCTTGTAACTCATCTAAACGACTATTAATGCCTTTATACATATTTTTATATTTTACTTCGCTACCATAATTAGCTAAAGCTCGAATTGTATAATCAAGTTGAGCATCATTGGTTGTAACTGCACCACCATCGCCAATTGCACCAAGATTTTTACCTGGGTAAAAGCTAAATCCGCTCACATCAGACAAATTACCACTGCGTTTATCTTGGTAATAAGCGCCGTGAGCTTG
>JAGOUU010000002.1 GCA_018061105.1 Gammaproteobacteria bacterium | reverse complement strand
TATTATATAGACTATAGAAATGCTCGTCCTAAATATATTGATGCCTTTTGGAGCTTGATCAATTGGGAGTTTGTAGCAAATAATTTTAGTTGTTGAGTATCAGCATAGCCAGATATAGCCAGATGGCTATGCTTCAATTTTAGAGCTTGATTTTGTAGGCAAAAGCATTCCCATTGCCACAGCATCATCCAAGAGATCATCGACAAATTTCCATAAGATCTCTGAACCAGGTTTCATATCTCGCAAAATATGATTTTTCACGCGATCGACCGTAATATTATATTTACGCCAGGTAAAACCATCCGTAAAATAATTATGTAAAAAAGGTTGCAATCTATCAATAGCACGAGCAAATCTTGACTCTATGCATTGCTGAGCTTCATACTCATCCCACAACTGTCTAAAATACTTAGCTTGATCAAGAGGCAGCAAATTAAACAATCTATCAGCTGCCAGACATTCTTTACGATGCTTTTCGGCAGGATCGAAATCTGCGTAACTAAAAACATCACCAGCATCAATTTCGACTAAATCATGTATTAAAACTAATTGTAAAATTTTTTTTATATCTAGTGGATTGGCAGAATTTGATTTATCTACAGATTTATCTATATTAGCATATTCGGATAATACCATCACCATCATAGCTAAATGCCAAGAATGTTCAGCATCATTCTCTAAACGAGGTTGAAACATAACTCTAGTTTCACGAAGAATATTTTTAAGTTTGTCTATTTCAACAATAAACCCTATTTGCTCAGCCAAACGGCTTGAGCATTTAAGGTTTATCTTGGATTCCAAACTACTACAGCTATTATTCTTGCTAGAACTAGAGTCTGGCATATTCGTCCTATTAAATTAGAATTAACCTGAAGTACTACCATTTTTTGCATTAGCACTTACCGCTTCATTCCTTTTCTTGTTTTGATCTAAAGCAAAACTAAGTTTATCAGCCGGCATATACCCCGGTACTAACGTACCATCTTCAAGCAGTAACGCTGGGGTACCATTTAAACCAAGTTTTCTCACAACTTCTAGAGACTTGTCGATAACAGATTTTTTATCACATAACTTAGAGTCAGCTTTAAAGTCTTCTGTTAATTTAGCTTTGTTCATAGCGGCTTTTTGATCTTTGGCACACCAAACAGTTACAGCTTTATTATAAGAATCAGAGTCTTTTCCAGCTCGTGGGAAAGCCATATATCGTACTTCTATCCCTTTTTCTAAGTAAGCTTGCATTTCTGAATGGAATTTGCGGCAATAACCACAATCAACATCCGTAAATACTGTTACAACATGCTCCACTTTTTTAGGTTTAAATACAACCATATCAGATTCTTTTAAAGAATTTAATACATCTAACCGAACAGATTTTCTTACTTCTTCAGTTAAACTTCTTTTTTGCTGAGACTTATCAATTGCAATAACATCACCAACAAATAAAAGCTTAGCATCGCTAGATACGTATAAAACCTCTCCATCAGCCAATACTTGATAAAAACCATTAAATGGAGCTTTCTCAACTTTAGAAGCTTTCATCTGAGGGAACTCAGTCTGTAACATTGCAACCACTGCTTCTGCTTCAGATTTATTAACATTCTTACCAAATTCAGTTTGTGCAGTATCTACTCTTACTTCAGATGAAGACACGCTTGGCTGTGCCTGTCCAGAGCCTTCTTCTGACTTTTTACCACAACCTACGTTGCTAGTAAGCAATCCTAAACAAACCAAAGATGACAAAACTATTTTTTTATACATTTTCCATGATCCTTATTGTTATAGTGTATACAAAAAACTAACAATTACTGCGCAGCTGGAGAATTAGTTTGGTTAGCGTCAGCACTTGGAGCAACTGGGGCAGCAGGAGCTTCAGTTGGAGAAACAACTGGTTCTACTGGCATTGGAGCAGGGGCAGCTGCTTCAGGAGCCGGAGTTTCTGTTGTAACAGTAGTTGTGCTGCTATCAGAAGGTTGACCGCAACCAGTTAACATGCTTAAGCAAAATAAACCTGTTAATAATACTTTCTTACTCATCGTCATAAATCCTCAAAATTAAATTATATTTAAAATTATCAAGCTAAATACCCAACCAGAGCGTACAAGGTTTGTATCACGCATATATACTCTAGCATTGGATCTTATATTTGACCATAAAACAATTGCAAATTATTATAAAAACTTACAAAAAGTCAACTTATTATCCCGAATATTTAGCTTATTCTTAACTCAGTAATATAGTAACCAATATATATTAATTATCTGCATTACTCTAATTTAAGAATTAACTCAGCATGTAATATGCTAATCTTGGTTCTCATCAACAGAATTTGTTTGCTGATCTTCTTTTTCTACGCCAAGCATTTGCTTAGCCTTACTCGTTACCTTTTCTTTAATTCTTGCAGCCTTACCAGACAAGTTGCGCAAATGATAAAGTTTGGCCTTTCTCACATTACCACGGCGCTTAACTTCTAATGATTTTACAACTGGACTATGTAATTGAAAAACTCTTTCTACACCTTCTCCGTGTGAAATTTTGCGAACAGTAAAAGCGGAGTTCATTCCACGATTACGCTTTGCTATTACTAACCCTTCAAACGTTTGTGAACGTTCACGCTCACCTTCTTTTACTAATACTTGTACAGCAACTGTATCACCGATAGCAAATTCTGCTATATCAATTCTTAATTGTTCATTTTCAATATCTTGGATAATTGGATTCTTCATACTATGTTATAGCCTCTACTAATACTAATCTGCGATCTCTAAAATAAATTCTGCTAACAGCTCTTGTTGCTCCAGCGTCAACCTCACACACTCTAACAGATTTGGGCGCCTAAGCCAAGTCCTACCAAGTACTTGTTTTTCACGCCACCGTTTGATTTGTTGGTGATTGCCACTTTGTAAAACTTCGGGGACTTTTAACCCAATATACTGATTAGGCCTAGTGTAATGGGGGTATTCTAAAAAACCAGATAAATTTTCTGAAAATGAGTCATTTTGAGCGCTCTTAGCATCACCAAGCGCCCCTGGCAAGAGTCTAATAATAGAATCTAGCAGTACTAAGGCTGGCAGCTCACCCCCACTTAATATATAGTCCCCAATTGAATATTCTTGATCTACGTAGTGCTCTATAACCCTCTGGTCAATGCCTTCATAACGTCCGCAGAGCAGCACCAGAGGCTTTTTTTCTTCTGCATATACAGATATCGCCTTTTGCGTTAATTGGTTGCCTTGAGGCGTTAAATAAATGACTTTTGCATCGGGGATATGCTTTTTAGCTGTATTAATAGCCTCTATAAGCGGCTGCGGTGACAACACTAGCCCAGCTCCGCCACCATAAGGCTTGTCATCGACTGAACCATATTTATTATCAGTGTAATCTCGAGGATTGTAATAATCTACAGAAACTAAATTATTTTGAACTGCTCTTCCTACTACACCCATAGAAAAGTAATTCTTAAATAGCTCTGGAAAAAGAGTAATAATTGAGAATTTCATGAATTAAAAATTTGGATCCCAGTCCACTAAAATTTTTTTAGCAAACAGATCTACCGATGTAACAAATTGATCTAGTATATAGGGTATTAGGTATTCTTTTGTGTCAGATTTTACAACTAAGACATCGTTTGATCCTGTGGTAAATAAATGATCCACCTGGCCCAAATATAAACATTTGCTGTTATAAGTAGTATAGACAGCCAGACTCTCAAGATCTGCCCAATAATATTGATCCTGTGGTAAAGGGGGAAGCTCTGAGCGATTAATACCTATTTCTGTAAACTGATATAATCTCGCCTGATTGCGATCTACACAGTTAGTTAGGCTAATAATAAAATTATTACCATCGACTTTTTTAGCATTTTTTATCTGCGGTATTAAAGACCAACTTTTATCTTTGTTACCGTAGTTCCAATATAACTCAGAGTTTTTAAAATAATCCAAAATTGTCTCATGAGGTTCAGTAAAAGAACGAATCCTTAACTGTCCTTTTACCCCATGCACGCCTATTATTTCACCGATAGTAACTAAATGTGGGCGTGCTTGGGTTTCAGACTCAGAGCTAGACGCAAAGTTAAACTCGGAATTACGCATCTTCACTTGTTTCAGCAGAGGAAGCCGCAGCTTTCTTAGCAGCAGCCAGCTTTTTAGCTTGCAACTTCGTTTTTTTAGCTTGTTTTTTAGCAGCAACACCTTCAGCACCTAAAGCATGTTCTTGCATAAGAGTCGCTACTCTTGAGCTGACGGTTGCACCGGTATTAATCCAATAAGATAATCTTTCATCGATAAGACTTAATCTTACTTCACCACCAGCAGCTATTGGGTTAAAAAACCCAACTTTTTCAATAAAACGACCATCTCTTGCATCTCTGCTATCAGCAACCACTACACTATAGAAAGGTCGCTTTTTAGCACCACCACGAGATAAACGAATAGTCAACATAGATTTAAGATCCTCAGCAATTTTATATTTTATATTTTATAAGCTAATAATAACCACGTACTATACCTGATTTTATTCCAAAATGAAACCTGCAATACTACCAAAAAATAAAAACTGACCGCTGAGAGCTGAGCTGAGAAGGAGTTATGAGCTATTAGACTTGCCAATATTAACTATACAGCCTGACCGAGGCTTGAGACCGAAAGTTAACAATAAAATTAAAAATTAGGCCGGCATTCCAAAACCACCACTACCCGGAATACCAGGCATTTTACCCTTCATCATTTTCATGAGACTAGCTAACCCACCCTTTTTCGAAAACTTTTTCATCATGGTCTGCATTTGGTCAAACTGCTTAAGCAATTTATTGACTTCTTGAATAGATGTACCGCTACCTGACGCTATACGTTTTTTTCGTGATGCTTTAATAATCTCAGGTTGTCTACGTTCTTGCTTGGTCATTGAACTAATAATTGCATCAATGCCCTTGAACATGTCGTCATTAATAGCGGCTTTTGCTGAAGCTGGCAATTGACCCATCCCAGGCATTTTATCAAGAATATTACTCATTCCACCCATATTGCCCATTTGTTTGATTTGCTCTCTAAAATCTTCAAGATCAAAACTGCCTTTATCAAGCTTTTTAGCAAATTTTTCTGCTTTAGCTCTATCCATTTTTTGTTCTGCTTCTTCAATTAAGCTCAGAACATCTCCCATGCCTAGTATTCTAGAGGCCACGCGATCCGGATGAAATGGCTGCAGTGCTTCTGTTTTTTCACCAACACCCAAAAATTTAATAGGTTTGCCTGTGATTTCTCGTATAGACAGAGCTGCTCCACCGCGAGCGTCCCCATCAGCTTTAGTTAAAATAACACCAGTTAAAGCTAAAGCATCATTGAAAGCTTTTGCCGTATTAGCAGCATCTTGCCCAGTCATGCTGTCGACAATAAATAAAATTTCCGTTGGCTTTAATAAAGCAGCTAATTCTTTTATCTCAGTCATCATATTGTTATCTATATGTAACCGTCCAGCTGTATCAACTATCAGAACATCCATACCCTGCTGTTTAGCTGCATTGTAAGCTGATTTGGCTATCTCTGATGGCTTATCATTAGTAGTGCTTGGATAAAAATTTAATTCGTTAGCTTCCGCTAAAGCTTCTAATTGTTCAATAGCCGCTGGCCTATAGACATCGGCACTGACTACCATGACTTTTTTATTTTCACGAACTTTAAGAAACTTACCTAGTTTTGCCGTAGTCGTGGTCTTTCCTGAGCCCTGTAAGCCAGCCATCAAGACTACTACAGGCGGCACTGATTTGAGATCGAGAGTCTCATTAGCCTGCCCCATTAATAAAGTTAATTCTTTTTTTACTAATTTTACCAACTCTTGACCAGGCGAAAGACTTTTGAGGACTTTTTGACCTATGGCCTTTTGTTTGACGTTCATGATAAACTTTTTGGCTACAGGTAAAGCCACGTCAGCGTCTAATAATGCCCGGTTAACTTCATCTAGAGCTGATTTCATATTCTTTTCAGTCAGACGACCTCGCCCGCTTAAATCTCTAACAGTTTCAGACAATCTATCAGTTAGACTTGTAAACATATAAATAAACCCAATAAAAATTAATCAACAATTATACCTAATTTACAATAAATTTTATAGCAAATTTCAAAACGAGCAAAAATAAAGCTGTTATGCTTTGTTAAGCTTGTGTAACATCCTAATTTTACGTAATATTTAAATTAATAATTAGAAGCCAAAAAGAACTATCTATACGTGAATAATACTACCGCTTTAATAATTTTAGCTATCTTAACCATGGTCTCAGCTTTCTTTTCAGGGGCTGAGACTAGCATGATTGCATTAAATCGCTATCGTTTAAAACATCTAGTAAAAAAAGGTAATAAAACAGCTAAACGAGTCTATACCCTATTATCTACCCCTGATAAACTCATTGGTGTTCTATTAATTGGTAACACCTTTGCTAATTTATTATTTTCATCAATTTTCACCCAATGGGCAATTAATAATTTTGGTGAATTAGGACTTTTAGAGAGCATAGCGTTAACAATGGTATCATCATTAGTCTTGCTTATTTTTTCAGAATCAACACCTAAAACTTTTGCAGCATTGTACCCGCAAGCATTCGCCTTTCCGGCATCACTGCCCATTAAAATAATGTTATTTACTTTGTATCCTATTGTATGGTTCATAACATTTATAGGTAATTCGATGCTAAAAGCTTTCGGGATTCATGTTCCTACTCATCATAAACATCATGAACCCCTGTCCCATGAAGAGCTGCGTACCATAGTCCATGAAAGCAGCGAAAAATTTCCTGCTACTAACACTAATATGCTGATTCGTCTATTAGATTTAAACTATACAACTGTCGAAGATGCTATGATCCCTAGAAACGAAATCATCGCCATAGATCTAGAAGAAGAGTGGGCAACAATTCAAAAACAAGTTTTATCTTCTTCAGATAGTGAAATATTATTTTACAAAAACGAAATAGATCATATCCAGGGCGTTATTCAAATTAAAGACATTTTTAAATTAGTAATAAATCAAAAATTAACCAAAGATCATTTAATTAGCAAGCTTGAAGAATGTTATTTTATTCCAGAGTCAACTACTTTAGCTGCTCAATTGTTAAATTTTCAAAATAACCATCGTAAATCCGGTTTAGTTGTCGACGAATACGGTGATATCATTGGTTTTATAAGCCTACAAGATATTCTTGAAGAAGTCGTTGGTGAATTTGATCAATTGACAGCTTCTGAACAAGAAATCGTTATGCAAAAAGATGGCAGTGTGTTAATTAATGGCTCAACAAGTATACGTGATATAAACAGAGAACTGCATTGGCATTTACCAGAGGATGGCCCACGCACCTTAAGCGGTTTGATTATTGAGTATTTAGAACACATTCCAGAAAATCCTGTAGGCTTGTATATTCATAACTATAAAATAGAAGTTATGCAAATTAAGAAAAATACTATTACGTTAGTAAAAGTTTCTACTTTATAAATTTATATATAAATTTATTTATTAATTTATTAAATATTAATCATATTAAATAAATTTGCGTTGACAACTAATTGATTCCATAGTATTAGTGTTTACTTTATTAATATAATAAACATTAATATGCCTAGTACTACAGTTATTGCTCTTAAAGAATGGCGTGATTTAATTATAAATATTTTATCACCCAAAGAAATCTTTGTGCCTGTAACAGCAAAAAAAGTTATTATTTTAAGTATTGAAGGCACTATAATTGGTGGCCTAATTGCGACCGAGGCTACTGTTGGTTTAGTAAAATATATACGACCTATCGTTACTGCAAATATTATACCCATTACGGCTGTATTACTGGGTTTAGAGCCTGTAATGTTTTCTATTGTTCTCATCGGCGCCAGATACCCTAAACCGGCTGCACCTGTTAGATCTCATCTTAGATCAGATGTTGCAATCTTACTAGCCTGCTATCGATCAGCTCCTGCTAAAAAGCCTGTTAAAATATTTAAAGATCTCCATAATATTGACAGTTTAGAAGACAACAGAGCTCTTAGAAGCTTAACTCTTGAGCAATTATTAGAACTATGTGATGTATTAGAAACAACTTGTTTTATAAGAGCTGTTCAGACTTGGTTAACAATAGCAACCCCTGAGTGTATTTTTATCTGCAATAACGGCCCGGCGAGAGATCCTTATAATGCTAAAGGCGAGCGAATAGATTTTACTCAAGAAATCATAGCTCAAATTTCATCATCAAGAATTCGGTATTTTTTTTATAGCTTTGATGGCGTAGGAAATAAAAATTTTGCACTTTATAAAGGCGCCTTGGAAGCACAAAAATTAAATTTTACTAGGTTAATAATTGCCGATAAAGATGTATTCCCATGTCAAAATATTTTAGATATTACACCACCATTCTATCCTCATGCTTTAAGAAGAAGTAGTCAGGAAGAAATTGATGAATCAGATCATAAAATTGCCTATGTTAATTGTCCAGTTTTAGCAATCGGACCCAATCCTGATAAGAAATGCACTCAAATTGGTAAAGCGCAAGGATTAGAATATATAGCATCTGATGTTACTCAAAATGCTTTAGACAGACTAGGCCTTGGTCCAGCAGCTCCTCATGGAGCTTGCTCACTTTGGCGCACAGATAGATTTATAAACGCTTCCCAAAACCATAATGGGGTTTTTAGTGGCGAGGACTTTGAGTACGGCAGAAAAGTTAGACAAATGGGCATGCGAGCAATTTTTGCAACGCATTACCCAGTAGAAACCATAGTTCCACAAACTTTACCATCTTATATAATTCAACGTAAAAACTCTTGGGAAATGGCTAGAATATACAATTCTGGTAGAATTCTTTACGATCTAATCACTAACTGGCCTTGTTCTCTAGGGGAATGCCTTGGCCTTAAATTATGGCAGTTGTATTATTTGTTTCAAGTTGCTGCTGATATTTTACGACTCCCAGTATTTCTCTTATCTCTCACTTATTGGCAATACTGGGCTGTAACAGGAATTTCACTTGCAATGAAAACGGTATTACTGTTAGCTTTAAATTATATAAAACTACATAAACACCCAGAGTTACAAAGCGATCTTTTTACTATTTTAACTTATTGGATTTATAATATACTTTATCAAATAGTTTGCGTCATGGCTTTATTTCGAGTTATATTTTATTATATACCTCAAGAGAAAAAGCTTATTAGAATTCATGAGCAAGAAATCGAAGAAAGACACAAAGCAGAAATAGCAGCTAGATTAGGAGCACGTTATATACCTCCTACACAGGCTTCTCCTGCCTATGAGTTTTATCCACCTGCTCCTGGTACTACTCCTCCAGCTGTTTTAATACAATACGATCCTGCAACCCGAATTCCTGTTGCACGGGAATTAATTCCTCCATCTGGCACTATACACATAGGAGAGCCAGCAGGGCCTGAAAATAACAGTTGGAGATCTCGTATCACTGGTTTTTTTAATCTGTTTAGATCTAAGACTCGCGCAGCTGGAGATTTTGCATCTTGGCGGGAAAGCACACCAAGTTTACCACCACCACCTCCTCCTCCACTTCCACCTCAATCTCCATCTCGATCTTCTTATTGGTTCCCTCAAATGGAGCTTGTGCCACCTGTATTACCAGTTCCTTCAATGTATACGCCATCTGTTGGGTTAGGATCACCATAAAAAATAATTCTAACAGCCAAAGCACTGCTGCTAATTATAATAACTATAAATATTAGAGTGTGACTACCAAAATGGAATAAAATAGCATTCAATACTGCTGTCCCCATTGTCATCAATGTACCCATGGCTGCAGCTGCGCTAGCTGCGCGATTAGGAAAATTATTAATCAGCAAAGAAGTAGCACTAGGAGTAATAAAACCATTACCAAATACAAAAAATACCATAGGACCTAATATAGTCACAATAGAGGTAGTATTATTTATATAAAATATAAACATTATTAATCCAGCTAGTAACTGGCAGTAATTACCTATAGATATAGTAACTTTAGGACCATAAGATTTTACTACACGTCCCCCAATAGCACTGCCTGCTATATAGCCTACAGCTAACCAACAAATAGCCCTTGCATATTGAATATTATTATAATTAAGCTCTTCTTGAAAAATAAACGGCGCTGAACTTAAATAAAATATAAATACTGAAAACCCGAGCATATTAATTAATCCATATTTCCAGTATTGTTTAGAGATAATAATTACTTGGTAATTAGATAATATAAAACTCAATATATTTTTAGATTCCAAGTTTTTTGAAATTTTAAAATTTATAGTCTCCGGTAAAAAAACTAATACGGCAAAAAATAATAAACCAGCATATAACAAACTTAAACTAAAATTAGCACGCCAACCAAAAGACTGATGAATAGTTGCCCCAAGCATAGGTGCTACCAAAGACGAAACCGTCATTGCTATGCCGACTATGGCAATAGCCCTTATATACTGATTGCCCGTAAAGGTATCAAATAAAATAGCTCGATTAGCTACTCCAAAGCTGCCTATACCCATCCCTTGTATTAATCTAGCAAGAATTAAACTTTCAATAGTCTGACTGTTTTGGGCTAATATAGCTCCTAGAATAAATATACCGAGTCCTAATAACATAAAGAATTTTCGGCCATAGAGATCGGACAATGGGCCAGTAATAAATTGCATCAAAGCATAACCAAAATAGACAACCGTAATAGTTAACTTTAATAATTCACTACTGGTATTAAAAATTAGGGTCAAATCAGGCAATGAAGAAAGATAAATATCCGTGGCCACTTGCCCTAAAGTTGAGGCTAGCATGACTAAAATTAAAATATATCTAGTCTGAAACTGATTTTCTGTCATGAGCATCCTTGCTTTGCATTTTCTAAACCTAGGGATTAGAGCTTGGCGAGAGCAGCCCTAATACTAATACTAATACTAATACTAATACTAATATTAATATTAATACAATAATATAATAGTATCGAGTGCGCCAACCATATTGGATTTAATTATTACTTGTTTATTAGCAATAGCTGCTGTATTAGCCAAATCTAATAATTGTTGATAATTAAAAGAATTTGACCGGCGCCACATACAGACTTCACCATTTTTAACGTCTTCTACACAGAGACTAAATCCAGGTTCATAATTGTTCTCATTGCTTACGATAATCTTGGTAATTTTACCTTGGGCTACTTCGATATTATTTTTATTGTGATACGGATTAAATTCTGCATAACAAATATGCCCAAAAGCAAACAAATTTAATACAAAAAAACCTAATAATTTTTTCTTAATCATACGACTACTCCTGATTAATTTACTTAATTTTTATTCAGTTGATCTTTACTAATTATACCCCACCATTGCTGTAAATATATTCTAAAATAATGGTGATCAAAGTAATCTTGATCTTCATTATATTTTATCGGCAACAGATGCCATGGTAAATTAGGGTACTTATGGTGAATGCGATGATAATTAAAATTTAAAATCATCTTTTGCCACCATAAGGGCGCTTTAAGATTATAAGCACCTTTTATATTATCTAAACAAGCACCATAATGCGGCAAATTATCTGTGCTAGAAATCAATAAACCACGAATTAGTAAAAAAACTAAATATAACCATAGAAAATTACTATAGCTATACAACGCAGTAATTATTATTAACAAACTGATATTAATAATATTATCTATTTTAATATTTTTAAGCCGTTTAGGCTTTAACAATAAAATTTTACCGTTTTTTATATAAGGATGATCTGCACCCAAAATTTTATCTAAAATAAGTAAGACAAGTTTTTGTGGTAACAATAATACTAACGGACCTAGTAATTCGAATATATATAGTCCGATAGAAATATGTAAATAATAAAATAAATTTTTATAAAATATTATAAATTTATTTTTTATAAGAGAATCATAGCCGTCTGTTAGATCACAATCTTGTCGGTTATATCTATGATGCTGCAAATGGCCAAATTTTAAAGTTTCAAAATTCAAATGAAAAACCATAGCTAACATACGGCTGTAAAATAAATTTTTCTGAGAGTTACTAGAGAAATTATTATGAATCCCCTCATGGATTAACGCCCACGTAGTATGAGTTAATAATAAACTAGGTAAGAATATAATAACTGCCCAAGCTGATTGAGTAAAAAATAATACTAAAGGCACTAAAAAAATTGCAGCTATATGTATAATAGCCAGTAAGGTCAACAATTTTAAATTAAATTTATTTAGCAGCATGACTATTATTTGGTCTAATTTTAATGAGTTATAATTGGTTATACAATAATATTTATTATATTAATATACCTAGATTTCAGAATTTATTCTAGTAACTACACTAAATATAATATAAATATAATATAACTATACTAGCTTTATTGGCAGATACTCAGGTGTCCAAATCTTACGTTTTATGCTTGCCACGATCTCTTGATCTGAAAGCTGCTCAGCCACTCTGTCCTTGACTGCCTGCTGGGCAACTGCTATTCCAATTTTCTCTGAAATCCAATGGGCATCTTTTAATCTCGGTAATAAAGGCGCAGTTTGGTCATTTAAGATTGGCGCATGATCGCTCAGTATTTCGCACGCAGCCCAAATCATATTATCTGTAACTTTTGTAGCTTTGATAGCACAAACTCCAAGCCCTATTCCGGGGAAAATTAAGGCATTATTGCTTTGTGCAATTTCATAAGTTTTATTATTGTAAATAATTGGCTGAAATGGACTACCGGTTGCTATTAAAGCCTTGCCATCTGTCCAGGTTACTAAGTCTTTGGGGCTTGCCTCACACCTCTCAGGCGGATTCGATAAAGGCAAAATAATTGGTCTAATATTCTCAGCTTGAAGATTATCTTGCATCGTAGTGACAACTTTTTCTGAAAAAGCACCGCTGACGGCAGAGCAACCGATTAATACTGTTGGCTTAATATTTTCGATTACTTCTAACAAGCCTATATGACGTTTTTCTCGACATTTCCAATTTGCCACTTCTGAACTGTGACGACAGTAAGGTTTTTGGAAAAAAATTAAATCTGGGCTAGTATCTAACAGTAATCCATTGCGATCAATAAGCCAAAATTTTGCTAACGCTTCTTCGCTAGATAAACCTTCACTGAGCATAACCCGATAAAGCTGATCAGCGATACCTACTCCAGCACTGCCTGCACCAAAAATGACTATTTTTTGTTCAGTAATTTTTTGTTTATTAGTCTTAACGCCGGCTAATACTGTTGCACAAGCAACTGCACCAGTACCCTGAATATCATCGTTAAAACTACAAATCTTGTCAGTGTAATTATCTAATATTTTTCGTGCATTATCCCGACCAAAATCTTCCCAATGTAGAAAAACATTAGGTATATTTTTCTTTACTGCAGTGACAAATGAATCAATAAATTCATCATATTCTTGCCCTCGGATTCTTTTGCTTCTCCAGCCTAAATACATTGGGTCGTTTAATAAATTTTCGTTATCAGTACCTACGTCTAATAAAATAGGCAAAGTATACCCAGGAAAAACACCTCCACAAATTGTGTAAACCATGAGTTTGGCAATAGTAATATCCATACCACCGACACCTTGATCGCCTATGCCTAATACCCGCTCACCATCACTAGCTACAATAATATCAATCTCAGGATGAGTACGATTAGCTAATAGCTCAGGAATTCTATGGCGATCTGGATAAGATATGTATAGACCTCTTGGGGCCCGAAACTCACTACTATATTTCTGGACTGCGGTACCCACTATAGGTGTATAAATAACTGGTAATAATTCTTCTATATGTAGAGAACATAGTTTATAAAATAAAGTTTCATTTTGATTTAAGACGCTATTGAGATAAATACTTTTATTCAGATTATTAGCATAACGTTGTAACTGATCATAGGATCGTTTAACTTGCTCTTCTAAAGTTTCAACATGCGAAGGTAGCTTGCCTAAAATTTTAAACTCTTCTCGTTCTTTTTGAGTGAACGCCGTACCTTTGTTTAAAACACCGCTATTGAGTAAGCTCTTCCCAGTCAACCTGGTTTCTAAGAACTTTTCTCCAGTCTTAGGATCAAAATTAAGTTTAAAGATGCTTTTCATATGAATATAACTAGCTTATTTAACGCGCCCGTAATTATCTTGATAGCGTATGATATCATCTTCACCTAAATAATCACCTACTTGAACCTCAATAATAACTAAATTTTCGCTTGAGCTTGGATTAGTAATGCGGTGTTTTGTATTTTTTTCGACAGAAATACTTTCATTAATTTTTAAAGTTAATGTTTCTTCATTGCGTACTATATTAGCTACACCCTCGACAACGACCCAGTGCTCAGAACGATGACAATGTTCTTGTAATGATAAAGCAGCGCCCGGTCGCACAATAAGTTTTTTTACTTTAAACTGGGCGCCATCACTTAAGACTATATATTCACCCCATGGCCGGTGGACATGGCTATGCTCAAGAAATTCTTTTTTATTTTGGGCTAAAGACTCTTCGACAATGTCTCTTAAATTTTGAGAGTTATCTAATGTTGTAACTAATACTGCATCAGGTGTTTCTATAACACTGAGGTTTTCTACATCAGCAACAACAATGAGACGGTTATCTGACCGCAAATAACAATTATCAACATTATTATTATAAATCACATTGCCCATCACAACATTATTATTAGTATCTTTATTAGATTTTTGCCAAACTCCATGCCAGCAACCAACATCAGACCACTCACCATCGTATCTAGCAACTATCATGTCTTGAGCGTCTTGCATAAGAGCATAATCAACAGAAATAGGTTCTATTTTATTAAAATATTTTGCATCAAAAGCAACAAACTCATGATCTTGATATCCTGTCTCAATAGTCTTTTTACAGTTTTCTAATAATTCTGGTTGATACTCTTGACATAAATCTAAAAATTTTCCAACCCTAAACAGAAACATGCCACTGTTCCAAAAGCAATCTTGCGCTTCTAATAATTTTTCAGCCACATGTAGCTTTGGCTTTTCAATAAAACGTTTAACGTTGAAACAACCATTTCCTAAATCATGAGATAAATCAGCGTTTATATAACCATAGGCAGTTTCAGGGTATTTTGGCATGATGCCAAAAGTTATAATATGATCTTGGGAAAATTTTAATGCTTCAGAGATCCTTTGCATAAAATAAATATTATCAGACATATAATGATCTGAGGGTAAAACTAAAACATTAGCCTCAGGATTACTGTTATTAATATACAAAGCTGCTAATACTATAGCAGCAGCAGTATCTTTACGTTCTGGCTCTAATATAATAGCCTCAGGAGTAACATTAACTTCTCGACATTGATCAGCTACTAAAAATCTATGTTCACTGTCACAGACCATTACAGGATTATGAGTAAAAGGATTATTTTCTAATTTAGCATTTCTATTACAACGCACAACCGTTTGCTGCAGCAAGCTTTTGCTGGCATCTCCGATACAATCGTCTATCAATGGCATAAAATGCTTAGGCTTAGCCTTGCGCGATAATGGCCATAATCTTGATCCAACGCCACCACTTAGAATCACTGGAATAAGCATATATATTATTTTTTATTTTATTTTATTTTATATATATATTTTTTATCTAGCTGATAATTTATGTTAATCTGTAACTAATTTAATATATATTAATATTTATATTACATATATTAAGAATAGTACCTAAAAGTGTTTTACCCAAACAAATTAACTAGAATGCTTGCTTAAATAACAACTAGTTAGCTATTATTATTTCTGGAGATTAAAATATGTCTTCTTATTTAATGCCCACCTACAACCCACTGCCTATTGCTTTTATCAGGGGCGAAGGCTCTTGGTTAATTGATAAAGACAATAATCGCTATTTAGATGCCTTAGGTGGAATAGCAGTTACCAGCCTAGGACATGCCCACCCTAATTTAGTCAATGCCATAAAGAGCCAAGCTGAAAAAGTCCTACATTTATCCAATGTTGTCACTATACCTGAGCAATATATTCTAGCAGAGAAATTATGTAAATTAGCTAATATGGATCAAGCATTTTTCTGCAATAGTGGTGCTGAAGCTAATGAATGTGCACTGAAAATAGCTCGCATGTTTGGTCATAATAATAATATTGAGAACCCGCAGATTATTGTAGCTGACAAGGCCTTTCATGGTCGAACGTTAGCTACTCTTTCAGCTAGCGGTAATCGAAAAGTTCAGGCAGGCTTTGAACCCCTAGTCCAAGGTTTTTTACGAGTACCTTTTGATGACATTCCCGCTATAGAAGAAATTGCTAAACATAACAAAAACGTCGTAGCTATCTTATTAGAGCCTATTCAGGGTGAAGGCGGGGTTAATATGCCCTCAAAAGGTTATTTTACTCAAGTAAGAAAAATATGCTCACAAAATAATTGGCTATTTATGCTTGATGAAATCCAAAGCGGTATTGGTCGAACTGGCAAGTGGTTTGGCTTTCAGCATTATGATTTCATACCTGATGTAATAAGTTTAGCAAAAGGCCTAGGTGGTGGTATTCCTATAGGTGCTTGCTTAGCAGCAGGGCCAGCTAAAGATTTATTGCAGTTTGGTAATCACGGTACAACTTTCGGTGGCAACCCTTTATGTTGCCATGCAGCTACTACTGTTCTTGAAACTATAGAAAAAGAACATCTTTGTGAAAACTCAGCCAAGCTTGGAAAAAAATTACTAGAGGGTTTACAACAAGCTTTAAAAAACTTACCTCAAGTAAAAGCTGTCCGTGGCCAAGGATTATGGATCGGCATAGAATTAAATCGCCCTGCTCGTGAAATATTAAATATTGGTTTAAAACATCATTTATTATTCAGCATAACCGCTATTAATACTATTAGGTTGGCCCCGGCTTTGAATATAAAACCAGAAGAAGTTGAAATTTTAATAAATACGTTACCAAAAGTTATTGCAGAGTTTGGGGAGACATAAGCTCCCTTAACTTAACAAAAAAACTACCACCACAGTCAAACCCTGCCCAGTAATATTATCTACTACTTTAACTTTAGCATTATGCAAATCAGCAATTAATTTCACAATAGATAACCCCAACCCACTACCATCAGTTGACGTTCCAGGCACTCGATAGAATCTATCAAAAATACGTGATTTTAATTTATTAGGTATGCCAGGACCATTATCAGAGATTTCTAGAGTAATAGTTTTATTAGTAAAACTTAAATTGAGATTAACTTTACTATCAGATCCGCTATATTTTATAGCATTATCAATTAGATTACGGACTAAAATTCCAAGCAAAACTTTATTACCCTTTATTGGTGGAATATTATTATAATCACAATCAAAACTAATACTAATGTTTTTGTTTTTATTGTTGTTACTATGATTAATAATATCCGCAATAATCTCTCGGGCTATTTTGTCTATATAACAATCAGTAGGGTTATCTACAGGTTGATTAGGTGATAACCTGCTTAAAATTAATAGCTGAGAAACAATATGATCAGAGCGGTTTACTGCCGTGATGATATGATCTAAATTAGTTAAAGCTGGGCTATCTACTAGTAATTTCTTAGCAACCTCAGCCTGAATCTTAATCGCAGCAAGCGGTGTTTTTAATTCATGCGCAGCATCTGAATTAAATCTCTGCTCACGAGCAAAACTATCGTTTATCAGTGCAAATAAGCGGTTTATCTCTATTACCAAAGGCAAAACTTCTTTTGGTGCATATTTAATATTAAGCATATCAAGTTTTTTAGGATCCCGTATTTTAATAGATCCAGATACTCGTTTTATGCTATCGGAGGCAATCTTAATAGCAAATAAAATAATCAACAATAAAACAGGCGTGACTATCACTAATGGATATAATCGTTCTCTGATTATTGTATCTGCAAGATCGTTACGCATAGTATAATCTTGCGCTGTCTGGATCACTAAATTTAACTTTGGATTAATTTGAGTGAAGACTCTGTAAGATTTTTGTTTATATTTTATATTTTTAAAACCTGATTGGAATTCAGTTAATTGCTCACTAGGAGCATAACTAGAATGAAGAATAAGTTTGCTCGGCTTAATTGTCCATACCTGAAAAATAGCCTCTGATTCATAATTCTCAGTAAACTGCTCAGCCCAAAGAATACTGTCATCTATTTTAATAAAAGATTTTGTACCTGCGTGAACAAATTTAGTTCGTGTAGAGTCAAGCTGACTAAAATCATCCTGCATTTTATGTAAATTTTTATGCACAAGATCACCTCTAAGAAAAATACGAAGATTATTAGCGGTATCTACCAAGAGAATATCAAATAATCTAGAAATATTTTTATTAATAGTATTATAACTCCATACTATCGTAGTAATAGTACTCAAGAGCAATGTAGAAATAATTGTAAGTATCAAAAATGTGCGCAGCGATCGAATACGCATTTTATTTTTATTTATCTATTATATAGCCAACGCCTCTAACTGTCCGGATTAAAGAGGTGCCCAGCTTTTTACGTAGGTGATGAATATGAACTTCTAACGCATTACTATCTACTTCATTATCCCAACTATAGAGCGCTAGCTCTAAAGCATCTTTAGTAATAATATTGCCAATATTTTCTAAAAGTTTTTGCAAAAGGGCAAACTCTTTACGTGGTAGTAAAACGATCTCACCATCTAATTTTACTGTATGCGAACCCGGATCGAGCTCTATATTACGATGAATAATAAGGTTAGCAGCACGACCAGAGCTACGTCTTTGAATCGCGCGAATTCTTGCTAATAACTCAGCTATATCAAAAGGCTTGGTTAAATAATCATCAGCACCGTAGTCTAAACCAGCTACTTTATCTTGCGGACTATCTTGAGCTGTCAAGATGATTATTCTTACATTTATTTTTTCTTGCCTGCTTTTTCTAAGAACTTCTAAGCCATTTTTTTTCGGTAACCCTAAATCTAAGATACAAATATCAAAAGGTTCATTTTCAAGCGCCGCTAAGCCACTCGCCCCATCTGTCATCCAGTCGACAGCATGGCAATCTTGGATCAAGGCTTGTTTAATACCATCACCTATTAACTGGTCATCTTCTATAATTAAAATGCGCATAATATTATTTAATAACCGAATAAATATTACTTATTAATATTTAGTTATAGTTAGTTATAATTATTTATATAATAAATTATAGCAGCATTATTAAAGATAAAGCCAAGTTTCACGGGTATAAAACTTGGCTTTGGGGGAGAAAACTTTGTAACTTATTAATTATTATTCGTCATCCCAGCTAAGAGCACCACCAGTTTGGTACTCAATAACTCTTGTTTCAAAAAAGTTCTTTTCTTTTTTAAGATCAAGCATTTCGCTCATCCATGGAAATGGATTCTCAGCACCAGGGTACTGCTCTGGCAGGCCTATTTGAGCGCAACGTCTATTGGCAATAAAATGTAAGTACTCTTGGAACATTTTAGCATTAAGACCTAAAATACCACGCGGCATAGTATCCACAGCGTACTGACACTCTAATTCCACACCTTCACGGATCATTCTGATGGCCTGCTGCTGGAATTCGGATGTCCACAACTCCGGGTTTTCAATCTTAATTTGATTAATAACATCTATACCAAAGTTCATATGCATTGATTCATCACGTAAAATATACTGAATCTGCTCAGACGTTCCTACCATTTTATTACGACGACCTAATGATAAAATTTGCACAAAGCCAACGTAGAAAAATATACCTTCGAAGACTACGTAAAAAGCAATTAAATCACGCAGTAAGCGCTGATTATCTTCTATAGAGCCAGTATTAAAATAGGGATCACCCAAACTTTGCGTAAACGGCAGAGCCCATGCTGCTTTAGTAGCAACAGCTGGGACCTCACGATACATATTAAATACTCTGGCTTCGTCCAAGCTTAAGCTTTCAATAATATATTGATAAGAATGCGTGTGTAATGCTTCTTCAAAAGCTTGTCGTAATAAATATTGGCGGCACTCTGGATTTGTTATATGACGATACACCGCTAAGACTAGATTATTAGCCACCAGCGAATCTGCCGTAGAGAAAAAGCCTAAAGTACGTTCAATAATTACCCGCTCATCCGCTGTTAAGCCATTGGGATCTTTCCAAAGAGCTATATCTGCAGACATATTTATTTCATTAGGCATCCAATGATTAGCACAAGAGTTTAAATACTTATCCCATGCCCAGGAATATTTAAACGGCACTAGTTGATTAAGATCAGCACGACAATTAATAATTTTTTTATCATCTACTTGGATCCTAGCTGCACCCAATTCTAAATTTTCCAATCCGGTTGACCCGGCTTGTTTAACTTTACTTCTAGCACTAGTCTGTACTGTATGTGAAAGAGTATCTGTAGTCATAATATATATCTCCTAATTTGTTATTACTGGCAAGCTTCGCAATCAGGATTATCAATTGCACATGCTGCTATAGGTTGAACAGCATTTAAAGCGGAGTCGGTAATTGTTGACTTTTCAGCATTAGTTGCACCCAATGATCTTAAATAATACGTTGTCTTAAGACCGCGTAACCAAGCATGCCTATACATTTTATCAAGCTTTGAACCAGAGGCTTGCGCCATGTATAAATTTAACGATTGCGCTTGATCAATCCACTTTTGACGACAAGCAGCAGCATCTATTAGATAAACAGGGTCTATTTCAAAAGCAGTTGCATATTTATCTTTTAATCTTTGCGGGATGCGATCTATGTTACTAACGCTACCATTGAAATATTTTAAATCATTTACCATGACATTATCCCATAAATTTTCAGCTTTGAGATCATGTACTAAATAAGGATTTATAACTGTAAATTCTCCTGATAAATTAGATTTAACAAATAAATTTTGATACGTTGGTTCAATAGACTGGCTAACACCACAAATATTTGAAATTGTAGCTGTTGGCGCAATAGCCATTACATTTGAGTTCCGGATGCCCACAGTTTTTACCTGTTTTCTGAGCGTATCCCAATCCAGGGTACTATTCTCGTCTAGATCAACATAGCCATTACGTTCGTGTTTTAATAATTTTATTGAGTCAAGCGGTAAAATACCTTTACTCCATAAAGAGCCTTCATAAGTTTCATAACTGCCGCGTTCTTGAGCTAAATCACTAGAAGCTTTAATCGCAAAATAACTGATATATTCCATTGATTCGTCAGCAAATTTTATAGCGTTGCTCGAAGCATAAGGTATATCTAATTGATATAATGCATCTTGAAAACCCATAATTCCTAGGCCAATTGGACGATGACGGAAATTAGATTTTTTAGCTTGAGGCACCGAATAAAAATTAATGTCAATAACATTATCTAACATCCTGATGGCTGTCTTAATAGTTTTAGCTAATTTAATTTTATCTAGCTCGTATTTATTATTTTTAAACTGCATGTGATTAACTAAATTTATGCTGCCCAGATTACAAACAGCAATCTCGTCAATAGAAGTATTAAGAGTAATTTCTGTACATAAATTAGAGCTGTGCACAACGCCCGTATGCTGCTGAGGCGATCGAATATTGCAAGGATCTTTAAAAGTAATCCATGGATGCCCTGTTTCAAATAATAACCCTAGCATCTTACGCCATAAATTAACAGCTGATACTTTCTTAAAGTTTTTAATTTTATTAGCATCTGCCAAAGCTTCATAGGCTAAATATTTCTGTTCAAATGCTTGGCCATAACTATCATGAAGATCTATTACTTCATCAGGAGAAAATAATGTCCAATTTTCTTTATTATGAACCCGCTTCATAAATAAATCTGGAATCCAATTAGCTGTATTCATATCATGAGTACGACGGCGCTCGTCACCAGTGTTTTTTCGCAACTCTAGAAATTCTTCTATGTCGATATGCCAAGTTTCCATATAGGCACAAACAGCACCTTTGCGTTTACCGCCTTGATTAACTGCAACTGCTGTGTCATTAGCCACTTTTAGAAATGGCACGACACCTTGTGATTTACCATTAGTGCCTTCAATATGGGCGTTTAAACCACGGACAGGAGTCCAGTCGTTACCAAGACCACCAGCATACTTAGATAATAACGCATTATCTTTAATAGCATTATAAATTCCCGCTAAATCATCTGGAACCGTCGTTAAATAACAGCTTGATAATTGTGATCTTATAGTACCCGAATTAAATAACGTCGGGGTCGAACTCATAAAGTCAAAGCTTGACAAGATATCATAAAACTCAATCGCCCGTTCATTTTTGTTCGGCTCTTCTATGGCTAAACCCATTGCTACACGCATAAAAAAAGTTTGCGGTAATTCAATACGATTGCCTTGATCATGAATAAAATAACGATCATACAAAGTCTGCAAGCCCAAATAAGTAAACTGAAGATCACGATCAGCTCTAGTTTTAATAGTATTTCCCAATAGATCTAAATCAAAACTTAATAATTTTTCATCAAGTCTTTTTAGTTCAATACCCTTGGCAATATATTGTTTAAACACTACTGGATACACAGCCGCCATTTCTGATTGTGTGATATCCCCTTGATGGTTAAAATAAGTTAAAGTTTCATTTCGGCACTCATGTAATAATAATCTAGCGGTAACATAAGAATACTTAGGCTCTTGTTCTATTAAGGGTCTAGTCGCCATAATCATAGCTTTATAAACGTCTTTCAAGGGCACGCCGTTGAAAATGTTTTTTTCAGTTGCCACAAAAATCTGATCAGCATCTACTTCTGTGAGATCAGAACAAGCTTCAGCGATGAGTTTTTTGATATGCTGAACAGGAAGATCGGCTTGCTCACCATTGGGCATAGTCACTTTTATCTTACTATGATAATGGTCAGAGCTTTGTACTTCTTCTTTACGAACTTGATTGCGCGCTTCTCGATATAAAACATAAGAACGAGCAACTTTATGTTCTCCTGCTCGCATTAAAGCTAATTCGACCTGATCTTGTATATCTTCGATATCAATAATCCCACCAGTAGGTAAACGTCTTTTGAAAACTTTTGTGATATCTGTTGTAAGCTTTGTTACTAGATCATGGATTCTAGAAGAAGCAGCTGCATTATTCCCCTCAACAGCTAAAAAAGCTTTTGACATAGCAACAGCAATTTTGTTATCGTCATAATGTGTCACTGATTTATTACGTCGGATTACGCGTATTGCTTCTGGTACTTGGCCATCAAAAACATTGGAGAAATAACTCGACTTAGCGGAAGTAACATTTATATTCACAGTATTTTTTAATTCTGAGACACTAATATCTTTCATCTCTTTCGTCTCTTTCGTCTCTTTCGTCTCTTTAGTGTTTCTAGTGTCTTTAATATCTAGGGTCATAGTATTTATTTTCTCCACAGTATTTTAAGTAGTAAATATAACTATTTATGCTAATTCTGCTACAAACTACTTTACATTCTTTATTAAAAATTAAATTAATTAATTATCACGTGGTACATCTGAAAGTTACTGAAGCTGCTAAAGCTAATAACATAAATAACATGCAAACATATTTTATGTTATGTTGATAATTATTTTAAACTTTGTTGACCCACTATATATTGGGGGTAATTCAAATCTTAATTACAAGATAGAGGGTTTTTGCTTAAATTGCAAGTGGATAACCTTGTGGAAAAGATGTGAAGTGACATTGAATATTATGGTATTAACCGTGGATAAGTTGAAATGTTTTTTGTGATTCAATAGTTTAATTTTTTGTAAAAATATAATTATTTTATTTTTTCTTAATTAACTAATAATTAATAATTAATAATTAATTGTAAACTTGATAACTAAATTTTGAATAATTGACCAATGTTCCTAAACACGTTATATTTTCTCGAATATACAAGCGAATTAATTATGCGCCTACCAGTTTACCAGCCGAATACAAGAAATACATTAAATAACCAAAATATTAAAAACAATATTATATTTAATATTTGGGATGTAATAAGTCTTTTTACTATCTTTGTAATTTTTTTTGGTTTAGCTCGTGCCGCGGCTGGCATGGATATACATTACCAAATAGGCCAAAATTTAGATATTAACTTATCTCTAACAGCTTTGCCTTACTATGCTCTACGTAGCGTTCTAAGAATGGTACTAGCTCTTAGTATATCTCTTATCTTTAGCTTATCTATAGGCTATGTCAGCGCAAAAAATAAAAAAGCCGAAGCTGTCCTTATTCCCCTAATAGATATATTACAATCAGTGCCTATATTAGGCTTTTTGTCTTTGTCAGTTATTGGTTTTATCTGGTTATTCCCTAACAGCCTGTTGGGACCAGAATGTGCGGCTATATTTGTTATTTTTACTTCACAAGCTTGGAACATGACTTTGAGCATCTATCAATCTATAAAATTATTACCCTCAGATTACGAAGATGTCGGATCAGCTTTAAATTTAAATGCCTGGCAAAAGTTTTGGCGCATAGAACTACCCTACGCTACTCCTGCTTTATTATGGAATATGATGATATCGTTATCAGGTGGATGGTTTTTCGTCGTTGCCAGCGAGGCCATTGCTGTTAATAATCAAAATATTTTATTACCTGGAATTGGTTCTTATATTAATACTGCTATAGCACAAACTAATATTTCAGCTATTATTTTTGCTATTATGACAATGCTTATAGTCATATTTATTTACGATCAATTAGTATTCAGGCCCCTATTAAAAGTCGCAACACAATTCCAAGATCTCAATGACACTGAAGATGATTTAAACGAGATAAATAACAGCACAAAGAAATCTCAGCAATATAATTCTTGGGTCTATGACATTCTACAGCGTACTAAATTAATGAAAAAAGTCCTAACTCTTAAAGACTATTTAGTTGAAACCTGGGTAAATAAGCTAGCTTTAATATACAATAATTTATACAATCATATTTTCAAGTCAGACAAACCAATAACAGAGCCAAAAGCTTCTAAAAACATATATTGGTTTGAAATTTTATTATTAACTATTTTAAGTTTAGTTTTATTTGTGCTTTTTGATTTTATTAATAATTATTTAACCTTTAAAGAAATTATCTACGTTTTTTATATTGGCTTACTAACAGCCCTAAAAATATTCATCTTAGTGGCTATCTGTTCAATTATATGGCTACCGATAGGTGTCTATATTGGCAACCGTCAGTATCTAAGTAAATACTTGCAACCTATAATTCAATTTTTAGCAGCATTCCCAGCTAATTTAATTTATCCTATATTAGTAATTTTGATTATAAAATATAAATTAAACCCAGAGATTTGGACAGCGCCATTATTAATTATTGGCACACAATGGTATATTTTATTTAATATAATAGCTGGGATAAATAATATTCCCAAAGATCTCAAAGATGTCGTAAAAAATTATGGTGTAAAAAATCTTCTCTGGTGGCGAAAATTTATGCTACCTGCCATTTTTCCATATTATATTACTGGCGCTATGACTGCAGCTGGCGGTGCCTGGAATGCTTCTATTTTAGCAGAGACTATTTCATGGGGTCATACTACTATTACAGCTACAGGCTTAGGCTCTTATATTACTGAAGCTACGAAAGCGGGTGATTTCGCTAGAATTGCTTTAGGGATTACTATTATGAGTCTTTATGTAACTATTTTGAATAAATTACTCTGGCAGCGGTTGTATAACTTGGCTGCCAGTCGGTATCAAATGTCTAGTTAATTATTAGTTAATTATTAAAGTACTACTTTCCAGGACTATATTTATCCGAATGTAAATCTAATGAGTCATGACTACTGAGCGTAGGATCAGCAGAACCAACTGTAGTAGGACTAGGACTGAGACTGGGACTGGGACTATGTGAAGAAAAAGTGAGCACAGATCCGTGTTGATGGGCCGATGTACTTGCTAGTGCTAAACTTGAATCAGCGCTAAGATCACTGACAGATTTAAAATATTGATCTGCAGCAAGTGTAAACCCATCAGAAGCTTTTAAAGCAGTTTTATTAAGAACAAGACGTGTAACGAATACTGAGATCATTACTACTGCTGTAGCAATGGCAAGAGCTTGTCCAATACCTGGAATTGCGAATACTGCTATAGAAATTGCTAATCCAAACATTATTGTACCAATAGTCATACAGTTAGAAATAATCTTTTTATTTCTTTCTTCTTGCGCATGTCTAATTAATGCTGGCATTAATTGACTTTTGAATTGCGCTTCAGTAAACAAGCTTTTGATAATTGGATTAGAACAAATACTCTTAATTGAAACTTTGTTAGCTAATATAGCTTTTTTCAATTTTTCCTTTTCATCAGATAATTGTGTTTCTGAATTTAACCACTCCTCTCCCCCTGCAGAAGTCGTAACATATTTATTTAAATCCTGAACAGAATGTTCATAATCAAGCTGAGCTTTAACAATATTACTAAAGGCAATAGCCATGGTTAAACCAGTAGCAATAAAACCAAAAATAGGAGTCCAAGCCAATGTAGTACCTAATATTTTGGCTAACTCACCAGTTTCTGCCACAATACCAGTTGCTTCAGCAATAGCACCAAATAACAAAGTTGCAGCAGAATATTTACTCATTGCTTTTGGGTTAGACGACACAAGAACAGCAGCCAAGCTTGCAACTGAAAAAAATATGCCAAGAAACTTTATATGCTCTACCTCACGTGAAATTTTTCCAAATCCGATAAGCAGATCAGTTATAGCAGAGAAAGATTTTATTGTCCCACCAGATATCCCTATAATCTCTTGAGCCAGTCCAGAGATCTCCAATTCTGATGCTAACAATCCCCTATATATTAAAGCTGCTTTAACCTCTTCTTTCCCTTGCGCCCTTAGTTTTAGATCAGCCATTTCTTTTTTGATCGTTTCTGTATCCTTAAGAAGTTTAGCTCCCAACCGTTCTAATGCTGAAGTTTCGGCAGCTCGATCAGACTTAGCACGAGCATCCGCTATTTGTTCTAAGATTTTTTTATTTCTGAAATACAATCTTTGACTGATTAAAAAAGTCGTATAAGCATTTTTTTGATAAATCTCTTCCATTGCTAAAACATACTGAAGCTCGAGGAAACCTGAAAACTCAGTGTATTTTTTATCTTCTACAACTGTGAGAGCTGCAGATTGCGCAAAGAAATCTGATATTTCTTTTTCAGTCTTAGCTAATAATTCTTTATGGTAAGAATCTATGTGACAAGCCGCCTCTAAAATTAAAAAATCTTCTGCGTGAGGTCTAGTTACTTGGGTTTCTGGTTGCAATGGCTCGGTCATATCCGCCTCTATTGTCTATATATTATATATATTAAGTTTACATATCTGATATGATATAAAGTCTATATTAAGCTTATATTAACAACTTGATTATATCACCAACTACTTGAAAAACACATACTCAGGAAGATATCATGGCCGTGACAGATAAGACCTTGATTTCAATAAATAAAATAACTAAAACTTTTAAAAAGTCTCATCAAGAACTATTAGTCTTAGATTCTATAGACTTAAAAATTAAAGAAGGTGAAATTTTAGCTCTCTTAGGTCCGTCGGGCTCTGGAAAGTCTACTTTATTAAGAATAATAGCTGGTTTAATTAGACCGAGCTCTGGCGCAGTTAATTTTAAAAATATCCCTGTGACAGCACCTACACCTGGCATCGCCATGGTATTCCAAAATTTTGCCCTACTACCATGGCTTACCGTTCTAGGCAACGTAGAATTAGGCCTAGAAGCTAAAGGCATAGATAAAACTACTCGACGCAAATTAGCTCTTAAAGCTATTGATACTATAGGCCTAGACGGTTACGAATCAGCTTTACCTAAAGAGCTCTCTGGAGGGATGCGCCAACGGGTTGGGATTGCACGGGCTCTAGTAGTAGAACCAGAATTACTGATGCTTGACGAGGCTTTTTCAGCGTTAGATATATTAACAGCCGAAAATTTGCGTACTGATATAATTGATCTTTGGTTTGAAAAACAGTCCCGCACCAAAAGTCTCTTATTAGTTACTCATAACGTCGAAGAAGCTGTTCTTATGGCTGATCGAGTGATTATTTTTGATAATAACCCTGGTCGCATCAAAACTGAGATCACTATAGATTTAAAACAACCGCGTAATATTCAAAACCCTTTGGTAGCAAAATTAATTGACCAAATCTATTTAGCTATGACAGCTAAACCGAAACGCAGTCATTTACCGACTGGCAGCGTCAATTTTTTTCAAGAGCGAGCAATACCTATAAGCTACAGGCTACCTGATGCCGAAGAGACTGAATTAATGGGTCTGATAGAGACACTAGCTTTAAACTATGCAGGCAGAAGCTGCGATCTACCAGAATTAGCCGATGATCTTTACATGAACATAGACGATTTATTTCCTTTGATAGAAATCGTTGAAATCTTACGATTTGCCTTAGTAGATAATAATACGATCACACCAACCAAAGCAGGAATTAGATTTGCTGAAGCCGACATCCTCGAAAAAAAAATGTTATTCGCTACTCATTTATTGTCCCATGTATCATTAGCCAGATACATTCGAAGTCAACTAGATGCAGATTCAGCGCACGTGATCTCACAGAATATCATTTTAGAAAAACTAGCAGAAACTCTAAGCGAGGAAGAAGCACAAAGAGTCTTAACTACTGTTATCAGCTGGGCACGATATGCTGAATTATTTGCTTTTGATTATAAAACTGGTTTACTCAGCTTAGAAAACCCCAAATAAAATGTTTCGATTTAAAAAAAATAAAAAAATTTATAAACTTATCTTAGCTATTATAATTTTTACTAACTGTAACAATATTACTATTGCCAAAAACCATCTAGAAATAATCACTCCAGACAACGAACTCAAGAGTAACTTAATACACCATCTAGAAACAGACAATTCTAATATTTCTAGTATTGCCGAGTTTACTGAGGCATCTACCGAGCAGATCAAAGATGCTTTAGTTATATATGGCTATTATAATCCCAAGATAACTTTAGTAAACTCAGAAAATAAAACCAATGTCGTTACTCTAAAGATTAATCCAGGCAAGCCTGTTCTCATAAAAAAAATTATTATGAATTGCCGTCCAGAAAAAATTTGCCAACAGCTTGCTGATTTGAACACGTTAATTTCTAAGTATCAACAAGAAACTAACAAACCCTTGAATCAAATCATTTATGAAAAAACCAAAGAAAACATTTTACAAATTGCTCGTAATAATGGCTATTTAGATTCTGAGTTTATTAATCATAAGATATTATTAAATACTGAAAATAAAACAGCAGAAATTACATTAGATCTGCAATTAAATAAACTTTATTATTTTTCAGATATAAAAATCTTAAATAATTTAGATAATCATACTGATGCAAGCTTTCTTGCAAGTTTTTTACCCTATACACACAAGCAGTATAAACTTTATGAATCCAAAAAAATTATTACGCTGAATAATACACCTTACAATAGCACAGTTGTCTTAGATCTTCAGGCGAGCCTTAGCAGGTATTACCGCGAAGTAAATATTAAAACCAATATTAATAAATCTGTCAAAACTGTCAGTCTAGAGATCTCTACTACGCCCATTAAAAACTATTTGTATCACATAGGTCTAGGCTATGGCACTGACGAAGGCGCCAGGACATTTGGTGGTTTGCAGATCAGAAATATTACAAGCCACGGTCATAAACTAGAGCTGCAGGGTAAACTAGCGCAGTACCGTGAATTAGCTGAAATTAATTATGTATTGCCCGGCTTTTATCCAGCCTCTGATCTAGCTACTATAGGGTATCAATTCCGTTTAGATAAAAAACGTAGTGATAATAATATTGAGAAGAAACGTCAACAGATCATAGCTGAATACAAAAGAAATCTTGATCACGGTAAGCTACGTTATACTGCTGGACTTAGCTATCGTCAAGAAGACTATAAAAATATTCTGACTAAAAAAGCTTATAATAGCCAATTATTAGTCCCCTATATTATTTATGATCAAGCACTTACATCAAATCGTATTAAAACTTATCAAGGTCACCACATAAATTTACTGCTAGAAGCCGCCGATCGTGATATACTCTCAACCACATCTTTTGTAAGGTTATTGACTAATGTTAAGTCAATTACCCCATTAGACTTTGATAATACGATACCAGGGTTAAGATTAATTACCCGAGAGCAGTTTGGCCAAATTTGGCATCAGGAACAAGATAAGATCCCACCTACTTTAAGGTTCTTTGCTGGTGGATCAGAAAGCGTCCGTGGCTATCGTTTCGAGTCTTTGGGTCCAAAAGAGCTGAATAATAAAAACAAAGAAATTATTACAGGTGGCGATCGCTTAGTAACTTTTAGTGCTGAACTTGAGAAACCAATCTATCAGTATAATAAATGGTCTACAGCAATTTTTTATGACATTGGTAATGTTTTTAATAGCTGGGACAATTGGCAGCACAATTTAAAAGCTGGTGCTGGTATCGGCCTCAGATGGCAATCGCCCTTAGGAGCGGTACGGTTAGATATTGCCAATGCCTTAGATAGCAAAGACAAGTCTTGGCGATTTGATATAAATATTGGTCCAGATTTATAAAATATTTATGAAATTATTAAGATTTAAAAAAACACTATTACTTACACTAGCTTTATTGGGAATAATCTCAATATCTACTAGTGCTATTTATAGTATATTATATACTAATTTTCCAGTTAAACTAGCTCTAGTATATCTAAAAGCCACTCAAGATCTCGACTTAAATTGCGACAGCTCAGAAAATTATTTATTACATAAAGACGGCTTAACTGTAAATAATTTAACATTTAAACATGATCTTGGAACTATTAGATTAGATAAACTTAATATTAAATTAAAAGAATTAGACTACGCAGTATTAAAAAAAGCTCTTAATTATAAATTAGATTTTTCGATCAATAATATTACCATTCAAAATAATACTAACAAAAACAATCAAACATTTTCTGAAAAACTAAAAAATACTTCTGGGGAAGTAAATAATACAAGTTATAAAATTTTTTATGATAAAAAACCCATATTATGGAGTAATAATCTAAACAAACAAGACTATAAAAATCATTTAGCTTTAGATATAAACTTAAGCCAACAAAATCAGTTAAAAATATTAGATTTTCTTCCAGCTTTTAACAAATTTAAAATTAACGCTGAAATTGAAGCTTACAAAATTAACTGGACAATCACAGCTTATCAAAATATTACCAATCACAATAATATTGTAAATATTACAGGCCAAACTAATCTAAGCCATTATTTACCGAAAGATTCTTATTTTAAATTATCTACTCCATCACCCGTCCTCTTAGTATCTAATAATGCCGCAACTATCTATGGGACACCTGATTTAGCTCTTAGTCTAAAAAATAAACTTGTTACAATTACTGGACCAATTACTCTTGCCCAGGGTAACATTCATCCACCAAAGTATGGTAAAATTAAAGCTTCAAAAGATATAGTCTTTGTAAACAAGCAACCAAAATTTAATCAAAAAAACAAACAGAAAAAATTCCTAGAAAACTTAGAGCTAGATCTCGATATAAATTTAAAGCTTATTGCTCAGAATACTAATCTTAGTTTCATTAGCAAAGACTTGAGTACTAAATTAATGGGCGAGCTTGAGCTCAATTACAAAGAAACTGCTGCCGACACTCATCCAAATCATGATGTTTTAGCTCAAGGTGAGATTAACTTAGTAAAAACGCGCTTTACACTCTATGGTCACCCTCTAGATATCAAACAAGGTGTACTATCTTATAGCAATAGCCCTATTGACAATCCTAATATAAAAATTTCTGGTGAACGACAAATTAAGCTGGCTCAGCGCGCTAGCCGTAATTTCAATATTGATCAAGAAAATATTATCCCTGATACCAAAATGGCCCAATTAGACAAAGCCACAGTCGGAATTAATATTTCAAATACTCTTAACGATCCTGATATAAAATTAACTTCTTCTGTTACAATGTCAGAAAGTGATCAGATCTCTTATTTATTATTCGGTATTCCCAGCTACAAAGTTGGCGAGTTTCAGGGACAAATTATTTTACAAACTGCTAAAGAAATGTTTGGCGGAGATAATAATAGTAATAATAAATATACAAAAGTCTATGATGATCTAAAAAAAGTTTTAAATATAGACGAGATAGATTTTGCCACTAAATCAATTATTAACCCACTTACTGGTAGAGCAGAAACTGATCATACTGTTATATTAGGTAAAAAATTTTTTGATAATTTATTGATTCGCTATGGCTTTAGTGTCAACAGCCCTGTCAGCATGATTTCAGGCGAATACAAACTGCGTGAAAATCTTAAACTCCAGGCCCAATATGATACCAACGCTGGTAGTGGGGCTGATATCGTCTATACCAAAGAAACTGACCATATATTATAACTACTATTAGCTATCTTGCTAATTTTATTGAGTAAAAATTTAGTTAGGTTTCGTAAAAAAATATTGCTTTTTGACCAATCTTCTGTATAATAGGCATCTTAATAGCTTAACTTAACCTTATGAGATCACTTTATGTTAGCAGAATACGTTATAAATCCAATCTTAGGCCGCCTGCTTGGAACCAGTCTAGACCGTTTAATGGGGATATCTTCAAGCTTAGAGGATCTACAAGAACAACCAGAAGACTCACAAGAACAATTAGAGGCTTTACAAAAACAAAGAACCTATTTACTAGAAGAAATACATAATCTTGAAAAAACACCTAAACACGAACCTAAAGGTACACGTAAAGCTAGACAAACTCTCCTAGCAGAAAAACGGGAAAATTATCAACATGTTATTGAGCAAATAAAAATACTTGAAAAAATTACAGCAGCTGAGAAACTAGCCGCAACGGAGCAAGAAATACGATCAGAACTAGATAAAGAGCCCTCTATAAGAGCCGACATCACAACTACTGAACAAATGGTTTATAGCAGCCTTAGCCTTATAGCAATTGCAGACAGAGAACGCATAGAAACTGCCACAGCCCTAGCTCGCATTGAGAAAGAAAAAGAATTGGATAGTATATTAGAGCATGTACTAGATGGACTTGAGCCTGAAACGCAAGTAACGTCGCATATAATTGTACCTATTGCCACAGCTGAAGTTGCAGTAGAACCTCCGTCTGTGCCACCATCGCAAGAGCAAATTATAGAAGCCAACAAGATAGCTCAACAAGCTGCAAATATACCGTTGCCACCTGAAGATGAAGCAGCAGCTACTGCAATTACACCTATTGCACCTATCGTCACAGCTGAAGTTCCATATGTAGAACGTCCTCCATATATGTCACTATCGCGAGAGCAAATTACAGAAGCCTCTAAGATAGCTCAAGAAGCTGCAAATATACCGTTGCCATCTGAAGATGAAGCAGCTACTGCTGAACCTGCAGCCGATCGACCTATCACCCCAGTTCCACAAAAAAAACGTAACTATATCCCCTATATCATTGCGGGCTCTGTTGTTGTAGCTGCCGTAGTAATAGCAGGCGGCGTAATAGCAGTTTACTTTTTTGTACCAGGTGCTGCTCCAGTCATGACTGCAGCTGCTATAGCCGCTGGAGCTCAAATTAAAGCTGCTGCACTAATAGCATCTCATTGGATCATTAATGCTGCCCATACCATAATGGCATTTGGGCTTAATCATGCCTTACCTTGGTTAACCGGATTAGTATTTAAAATTGGAGAGTTTTTCTTAGGTCTAGTGGGAGTTAACGCAGCTGCACACACTACTGCTGCTTACGTAACAGGAGTCGTTACGCCGACAGTTTTAACAACAGCAGCTGTTGCTGTAGTCAAAGTAATCTATGATTTTGTTCAAGATAGGCCCAATCATGCAAATTCTGATGCAGATTCTAATCCAGACTCTGATTCTGATCTAGGCTCTGATGCTCCTGAAGCTCCTAGACCATAAAAACTGACAAGAAACTATTTTAACATTAAGGCTAATAGGAACGAATAGGAACGAACATGACTAAAGAAACAAAAGCCACGTCTGCAGCACTATTACCCTTTGTGGAGTTAGTGAAGTTAGCAGAAAGAAAAAAAGGAACTAAAAGCGCAAATTTACTTAAACGAGCTGAGGCTGCAATAAAGAAACCAAAGTTTTTACTCAAGTTAGCGCAACAAGCAACCGTAGAGGCAGAAAAAGCTACCAAAAAAGAATTAAAAGCAACAAAAGCACTTAAAAAAGCGCAAGCAGAACATAAAGTCTCACAAAATAAAATTGACATAGCAGAACGCAAAGTAAAACAATTATCTGACAATGTGCATTTAGCAAAACACAACCTAGCTAGAGCAGAACAAGTAGTTGCGTTAAAAGAAACCGCAAAACGCTCGTTGGCTGCAGGCACAGTTGATGCTGCAGTGCAACAAGCTGATCTAGATGTAGAAGTTGCAGCAGCAAACATCATCAAGCAAGAAGCACAAACAAAACTTATTGTAGCACAAAAAAAATGCACACCTGCAGAAAAAAAACTTGCAAAGGCAAGTCATCAACTTGCTTTATCAAATAAAAAATTACAATATGCAAAACAAGAGCTAGAAAAAGCTAAGCAGATTACAGAAAAAAAACACCTTTTTGAAAAAAACATGTGGGAAAGAAGTGGCCTTGAAAAACCAGTTAAACACAATTTGAACTGGAAACCAATTATTATTGTGGGCTCAGTAGTTTTAGGCTTAATTGTAGTTGGTGGAATTGTAGCTATATGCTTCTTTGCACCAGGAGTTTTTGGTGTTGTAGCTGCGTTTGCTACTCATGCTGTAAGTACTGCAGGAATATGGATAGCCAGCAATTTTATTTCCGCATTAACTACTTTAACAACTTTTACTACTTGTCACCTGCTACCGGCCCTAACCAGTTTCTTTTTCCAAATAGGTTCGGCAATACTAAGTTTAGCAGGGATTGATGCAGCAGCTCATGCAACTGCAGCTATTATAACTGGTGTAACTGGCACAATAGCTCCTATTATAGGTGCTGCAGGTGTTGGTGCAGCTAGTGCAATTTTGATTTATCGATCGTTGAAAAATAAAAACGGATCAGCAGAATGTTTTGGTAACGATTATGAAAGCCTTCCAGTATTACCCCCTTCTCCTTAATTTTAATTATAACTTCTTGCGACTAATTATTTATTCATTATTATAAGTTAGTATGTAAATAAAAGGTTGACTTAGTCTAAAATTTAGCTAGACTAGGAGTCCTTCTGGCTTATACAAAATAATAATTAAAATAGGAGTTTCATAATGAGCACACCACAACCCAATTTAGAAGGTTTAGGCACATCGTTAACAGGCGGTAGCGATCATGGATCTGAAGTTTCTCCATCAAACGTTCCAACTCCATCTGCCCTACCCTTATCCGATGGAACAGCGGCTACAGGACCTATTGGCACTATTGATAGTGCAGTTGCTCAAGCTTTAGCTCAAGGTGGTTCAACAACTGGCTCTGAACATGCAGAACCTCATAAACCTTTAGATGATGCAGCAACGCTCGCAGGCGCCGTACCAGCAAAAGAAGGTGCTGACAGCGTAACAACTGATGAAGATACTACAAGAAGAGACGTCGAAGCAGGGAAATTGAAAGCTGAAAGAGATAAACCAGGCGAATCTACTCACAAAACAGAAGAAAGACCAGATGAGAGCTCGGAAAAACCTGAAGTAAGAGAAAAAGCAAAAGAGGCACAATCAGCTGCTCACGAGGCTAGAAGGGCTGCAGATCAAGCTAAGAAAGAAGCCAAAGCAGCTACCAGAAAAGCTACAAGTAGCAAAAGAAAAAAGCAAGAAACTGCTAACAACTTAGAATCTAAGTTAGCAGAAGTAACCAAAGCAGAAAACCGCCTTTTGAACACAAAAGCAAGATTGTCTAGAGCTGCACAAGACGCAGCTGATGCCACTCATAGAGCTACCAAAGATACAGATCAGGCTAGTGCCTTAGAAACAGAGGCAAAAAGTAGAGAAGAAGACGCTATTGCTGCACAAAAGCATGCTAATGAATTAAAAGAAGAAGCTAAAAAAACAGGAAGCATGAAATACAAATGGAAGCCTTACATTATTGCTGGCGTAGTTGTTGGCGTTGGTGTGTTAGTAGCCGCTGGTGTTGCTGCAGTCTGTATATTTGCTCCTGGTACTTTATCTGTAGCAGGCTTAGCAGCTGCAAATATTACAAAAGCAGCAGTAGCTTGGACAGCTGGTCATCTTGTATCTGCATTTACTACAGCAGCAGCATTTGTTGTTAATCACATTATGCCGGCATTAGCTAACTTCTTCTTCCAAATTGGAGCAGGATTATTGAGAGCTATTGGAATTAGCGCAAGTTCACACTTTGTTGCTTCAGTGGTAGCTGGTTTAGCGACAGTTGCTGCAGTACCAGCAGCGTTGGTTACTACAACCTTCTTTGCTTATAGAAAAGGTAGAAATGAAGATTGTGAGCCACCTGTAGTTTTATTAAGTTCAGATGCTGATTTCGAGAGCGATACCCCAAAAGCTCCCTCATTGTAGAGCGAGCAGCGCCTTCTGCGTAAGCTCAAAAGATTATAGATTGTAGTAATTCTTAATCTTAATTTAATCCCGATAAATTAAATTTTATCGGGATTTTTTTATGCAAAAGAGTAATAAATTTATGTTCAATGATATCTTAGCTTTTTTAGAAAAAATGCTATTCTTAAAGCCTACTGAAGAAATAATTCCCACAGCTATACCTCCTATGGATGCAATCAAACAAGCAAGTATCATTCATTGGATTCATACTAGCTCTGGGATTTTTGATTATACATATTTTGAAGTACCGCCTATTGAGGATTGCAATGCATCTGGCACAGTTGATTCAATTTATAATTACTCAAGTGCTATAGATGATGATGGCGTACCCTCAGAATCAGAAAAATGCTTGTTTTTTTGATCAGAAAAACACTATAATGCTGTCTTTTATAGGAAGCATTATGAGCAAAGGACCCTCAGCTAGAAAATTTTATTGTATTGGCGGAACAATTTTATTAGTCGGCGTAGTTATAGTAGCTGGTAGTGCAATAGTTTATTTTTGTGCACCTAGTTTATTTCTAACTTTTACTACTGCAACGGTAAAAACTCTTGCTTATATTAAAACTGCCACTGTTACTCAAGCCTTATGGAAAGCACTGTTAGCCACAAATTCTTATTTACAAGCTCATCTTATTCAGCCGTTATTAAATCTTATGTTTAATATTGGAAACTTAATTTTGGGTATACTCAAATTTAATCCTGTTGCTCATACTGTAATTACGACTACAGTGGGTGCTACAGTACTATTTGGGGCGACCATAGGGTTAGCTGTGGGAGCTAAAAAAACTTTGGATTTGTTTGATGAACGGCCAGTAAGGAAAATAAACACCTAAAATTCCTTGCCCGAGATCTGCGCAACCACCAAACAGATCCTGAATTAATAATTTGGCATTATCTTCGAAGAAAAAAAGTTCTCAATGTAACGTTCAATCGACAAAAACCCATGTATGTTTATATATTAGATTTTTATAGTGATAAAGCTAAACTCGCAATAAAGATTGATAGAGCCCAGCATTTTGAGCCAGAAAATTTAAAAAATGATCAGATAAGAAGTGTTGAAACAGATATATTTTGAGACGATGATGAAAACAAGCCCCTAAATATTTTCTTAATTATTATCCTCAATTCTGGTAATATAGACACCTAGTATCAATATCTAGGAGATTATATGCCGCGTAGATTTATTAGTGGTCTAATATTAGGTGCAGCCATAGCTTTTAGTTCAGCTTATTATTTTCTAGAATCAAAAGTAGTAATCGTACACCCAAAAATAAAGGTGGCTAACTATGTAAAATGGACTACTATAGATGAGATAGAAAAAAGTTTAAAAAACACCCCTCCTATGAACGTCGGTTTTGATATCGATGATACTATTTTGTTTCCTAGAGTTTCTTTTGAGATCTATTTTGAAAGATACTGCCCTCATGATCATCAAGCATATCGGCCAAGCTGTACTAATAACCAAGTTTTTTGGGATCATATAAATAGAAGTGGTAATTTAAGCCCTCCAAAAAATGTTGGAAAAGAATTAATCGAGATGCATAAACAACGAGGCGACAATATTTTTTTTATTACTGCTCGCGAACAAAGCAAGCATAAACCTGAAACTATGACCGAAACTTTAAGTAAAATATTTGAAATCAAAGAAATTAATAAAGTCATATATCTCGGCCTAAAAGCATTAAATCCAGAAAAGCCGGGTAAAACCAAGGCTATTATTAAAAATAACATTAAAATATTCTATGGCGATTCAGATGGTGATATAGCGGCAGCAAAAGCAGCTAATATTCGCGGGATTCGGGTCATGAGATCACCAAATTCTCAAGATAATGAACATATGCCCATCAATGGTCGGTATGGAGAAGAAGTAATAGTAGGCTCAGATGTTTAGCCTACCTGATCTCTAACCCAATAACGGATCTATAGCATGATACCCATTATCAACATGAACGACTTCGCCTGTAATACTATTTGCTAAATACGAGCATAAAAATGCAGCTGTGTTACCCACGTCTTCTATAGTAATATTTCTTTTCAATGGCACAACATTTTCATAAGCATTAAGTATCTTACGAAAATCTTTTATACCGGAAGCAGCTAGTGTTCTAATTGGACCAGCTGAAATAGCATTGACACGTATATTATCTTGACCTAAGCTACCAGCTAAATATCTTACATTTGCCTCTAAGCTTGCTTTGGCTACTCCCATAACATTATAATTAGGAACTGCTCGTTCCGCTCCTAAATATGTTAATGTTAGAATAGCCGCACCATCACCATCAGAAGCTTTTTGTAATAAAGACCGAGTTGCTTTGGCTAGCGCCGCTAAACTATAGCTACTCACATCATGAGCAATACGAAAGCCTTCTCTTGAAACTACATCAGTATAATTGCCCTCTAATTGATCACTAGGCGCAAAGGCTACAGAATGTATAAGCCCATCTAGGCGGTCCCATTGCTGACCTAGAGCTCTCACTGCCTGCTCTATTTGACTATCGTCACCGACATCACATGGTAAAACAATATTGGAAGAGAAATCTTGCGCTAAGTCTTTCACTCTCTGTTCAAATCTCTCACCAAAATAAGTAAAAGCTAATTCTGCACCTTCTCTATGCATGGCTTTAGCTATACCATAAGCTATAGACCGATTGCTTAGCATACCTACTATTAATATTTTTTTATTAGCTAAAAAACCCATATAACCTCTTTACAATTTTTATACTCTTAACAATTAACAATTTTACCATATATAATTATTTTAGATACTGGTACCATAATACAATGAATGCTATGAATACTATGAAAAATATGAAAAAATGGATTTTTTTATATATTTTTATTTATCTCTATCTCTATCTCTATGGCTATGGACCGCTAAGCTGGAGCGTCTCATACCCATTCAATAGCCCCTATACTTTTGAAGAAGCGAAAAAAAATATTCTGTTTAGTAGCTTTGCTGAGCAACCAAAACATCTAGATCCCGCCCGTTCTTATTCAGAAAACGAATATATTTTTATTACTCAAATATACGAACCACCCTATCAATATAATTATTTACTCAGACCCTATACTTTAGAGCCCTTAACGGCTGATGGTTATATTACAAGTGAATATTTTGATAGTAATAACCAAAAGTTGCCCAATGATACTTCTGGCAAACAAATTAGTTATACTGTTTATACTGTTAAGATAAAACCTCATATTTTTTATCAACCACATAAGTGCTTTAATAATAAACGAGAATTAATTGCTGCAGATTATATCTATCAAATAAAGCGGCTGGCTGATCCAAAAACACAGTCGCCTATTTATGGCTTTATGTCTGAGTATATTGTAGATTTAGCCAAGTTAAATCAATTGCTAGAGGCTGAAAATAAATTAAATTCTAATAAATTTGATAAAGCTGATAACTATATTAATCTCAATGATCCCAAGTTTAATATTGATGGCCTAAAATTAATTGATAACTATACTTACCAAATTAAAATAAAAGGCAAATACCCGCAGTTTATTTATTGGTTTGCTATGCCCTTTTTCGCTCCTGTCCCTTGGGAAGCAGATAAATATTATAGCCAAGCAGAATTAATACAACAAAGCATCAGTTTAGACACTTATCCAGTTGGCACAGGACCATTTATATTAACTGAGAATAATCCCAATCAAAAAATGGTTTTAACTAAAAACCCCAACTATAATCATGGCTTCTACCCTACTGTCGGGATGCCAGAAGACAAAAAAAATGGCTATTTAAATAAAGCTGGACAAAAATTACCTTTTTTAGATCAAGCTATTTTTTACCTCGAAAAAGAAGCTGTACCCCGTTGGAATAAGTTTTTACAAGGCTATTATGATTTTGCTGGAATAAATTCCGATAATTTTAATCAAGCTATTTCTTTTGTAGATAATAAATTTTTATTATCTACAGAAATGCAACAAAAGAATATTAGATTAACCAAATCCATCGAGCCCACTATATTTTATTTAGGTTTTAATATGTTAGATCCTATCGTAGGTGGCTACGATGAAAAACAACGAAAATTACGGCAGGCTATAGGCATCGTATTTAATTTTGAGGAATATATTAAAATTTTTAATAATGGCCGCGGTCAAATCAGCCACGATCCTATTCCTGAGATAATAATGACTAATAAAGACAAAAATAATTTTTATAATAAATACTTATACGACAGTCCTAATAGAAAAAAATCTTTAGATTATGCTAAACAATTATTAGCAGAAGCTGGATACCCAAGTGGAACAAATAAATCAACTAATGAACCACTTATTTTACATTTTGATTCAATTTCTGCCGGTGGTCCAGATGATAGCGCAGGGCTTAATTGGCTTCGGGAGCAATTTAAAAACTTAAATATAACTTTAGATATAAGAGCAACGCAATATAATAATTTCCAAGAGAAATTACGTCACGGCAAAGCTCAGATGTTTTTCTTTGCTTGGCATGCAGACTACCCCGATCCTGAAAATTTTTTATTTTTACTGCTGTGCAATCAAAGTAAAGTAAATTTTAATGGCGAAAACTCCACGAATTATTGCAATCCTGAGTATGATAAATTATTTGAAAAAATGCAGGACAGCAACAATCCAAAAGAAAAAAATATTATTATTCAGCAAATGATCGCTATCTTACAAAAAGACGGCCCTTGGTTATTTGGTTTAAGTAATGAACTATATGCGCTTGAACACGGATGGAATAATGTAAGCAAGCCATTTACAATAGGCAATAATAATTTAAAATACCGCAGTCTTGATAGTAAAGCCAGAATAAAACAACAAATTGCCTGGAATCAGCCAATATTATGGCCCATAATCGTGTTTATTCTGTTATTTTTTATTATTCTCATACCCGTAATTATTAGCTATTATAGAAAAATGCACAAACCACCCACAAAAATATAAAATATAAAATATAAAATATAAAATATAAAATATAAAATATAGCAGAAACATTATGGGACAATATATTATCCGGAGATTATTATATTTATTGCCTATATTACTGGGCGTAAATATTATCACTTTTTTTTTATTTTTTATTGTAAACTCTCCTGATGATATGGCTAGAATACATTTGGGTAGCAAAAGAATTAATGCCCAACAAATTACTCAATGGAAGGTAACACATGGCTACGACCAACCGCTGTTTTATAATCCAAAAGAATCCGGGATAAAAAAAATTACTCATACTTTATTTGTTGCACAATCAATCAAACTTTTTTCTTTTGATTTTGGTTTATCAGATAATGGCCGAGATATCAGCAGTGATATACAGCAACGAATGTGGCCAAGTTTGTCTATAGCACTCCCAGCTTTAATTTTAGGGTTATGTTTAAACATTAGTCTTGCGTTGTTAATGATATTTTTTCGCGAAAGTTATATTGAGACTACTGGGGCAATTATTTGTATTATTCTTATGTCTATCTCAGGATTATTTTATATCATTGGCTTGCAGTTTATCTTTGCAAAGTTGTTCAACTGGTTCCCTATTTCTGGCTATCAATCAGGGTTACTATCAATAAAGTTTGTCGCTTTGCCAGTGTTAGTTTCTATCATAGCAAGTATTGGTTCTGATACCAGATGGTTTCGAACAGTATTTTTGGAAGAGTTAAATAAAGACTACGTATTAGTCGCGAAGGCCAAAGGCTTAAGCGCCAGCAAAGTTTTATTTAAACATATATTGAAAAATGCCCTGCTACCTATTTTGACTCTTGTAATCACAATGCTACCTAGCTTATTTTTAGGTAGCTTATTATTAGAATCTTTTTTTGGAATACCAGGTTTGGGTAGTTATACTATTGATGCTATACAACAACAAGACTTTGCTATTGTTAAATCAATGGTTTTTATAGGAGCTTTGTTGTATATAACCGGTTTATTGCTAACTGATCTTGCTTATACAACAGCAGATCCTCGAGTAAAATTTAATTAAATTAAATATATATAGGACATAACTTGCTCGTATTACTTTGGACAGATATACTATTATGGCTCTTAATAACTAGTGTGCCTTTTTTATTACTTAGATTAAGCAAACGCTCAGATTTTAAATCTCTTATTGTACAATTAACCCAATCTTATACAGTAATTATTTGTAGCTTAGTATTTTTGAGTTATATCAGCATATGTTTAACTGATTCTATCCATTACAAAACTAGTAATAATTCAGCAATCTCGATCACAAGTCTCCTAGACTATATAATGCTACCCTGGAGCGAGGTTTCTGAAGAGACCTTTTCTGCACCATTTGCGAATACTTTATACACGCAAGAAAAATTTAATTTACCAGATGGAACTGAAGTATTTGGGTACCCAGATTTAAAATATTCTAAAACTTTTGATTTAGAATATTTTATAATTTATTTTGTTTTTATGGTTATTTTAAATTTTATAATAATCATTATATTATCAAAAATAATTAATTATTTTATAAAAAAAACTAATAAAATTACTTATTATAATCATTATTTCCCTAGGAAAACTTTTTATATATCTTTATTTATCATATTAACAGTCTTAGAACTGTTAATATATTTAACTAAAAACTATCATATAATGGGCACTGATAAAATAGGTCGAGATGTTTTTTATTTAAGTATCAAATCTATTAGAACGGGAGTCCTCATTGGCAGTCTTACCACTTTGTTTGTGATGCCTTTGTCTATTACTTTTGGCACGTTAGCTGGTTATTATGGCGGAAAAATTGATGATTTGATTCAATATTTATACACGACTTTGTCGTCTATACCGGGAGTATTATTAATAGCGGCTAGTATATTGATCATACAAGCTCAGATAGCATTACACCCGAATTGGTTTATCAACCTCGAGCAGCAAGCTGATTTTAGATTATTAGCCTTATGTTTTATATTAAGTATAACTAGTTGGTCAGGCTTATGTAGACTAATTAGAGCGGAGACATTAAAGATAAAACAGCTTGATTATATACTAGCAGCAAGATCGATGCGAGTTAAAGCTAATAAAATTATAATAAGGCATATTATTCCCAATTTAAGTCATATTATAATATTATCAGTAGTTTTAGATTTTTCTGGTCTGGTCCTAGCTGAGGCTGTACTATCTTATATAGGTGTAGGGGTAGATGCAACAACAGCTAGCTGGGGCAATATGATTAACTCAGCCCGATCTGAATTATCTCGAGAGCCTGTGATCTGGTGGACAATTATTGCAGCATTTGTTCCTATGTTTATTCTAGTCTTAACTGTAAATTTACTCGCTGATAAATTACGAGATGCTTTAGATCCTAGGACAAGACTACAATGATATCTAAATCTCTATCTAAAATACCTAGATTACTAATTAAAAATCTTGAAATTAATATTAAGACAAAAAATGGCTATTTGAAACCTGTTGCTGATCTGAATTTAACTGTTTACCCAGGTGAAATATTAGCCTTACTTGGTGAATCGGGCTGTGGTAAATCTCTGACAGCCAAATCTATTCTGCAATTATTACCATCTAATAGCTTTTTTGGTCGTAACAGCCAGATTATTTTTGAAAATCAAAACTTGCTTCTCTATTCTGAACAGCAAATGCGCCATATTCGTGGCAAAAAAATTTCTATGATTTTTCAAGATCCAATGGCTTCGTTGGATCCTGTTTTTACTATTGGTTCACAGTTATCTGAAGCTATTAAGATAAAAAATAAAGATTTCAAGAAACACCGAGTTATTACTCGAGCAGAAGAATTATTAACTGAGGTTGGCCTACCTGATATAAAACGCATTTATAACTCCTATCCTCATCAATTATCTGGCGGTATGCGACAACGAGTTATTATAGCTATGGCATTAGCTGCTGAGCCTGATTTGCTTTTAGCGGATGAACCCACTACTGCATTAGATGTGACTATTCAATTACAAATCTTAATGTTATTAAAAAAATTACAGACGAAATACCAAATGACTTTGGTATTTATCACTCATAATTTAGGTGTAGTTGCTCAAATAGCTGATCGTATTGCTGTGATGTCTGCAGGTAAAATTATAGAAGTAGCGGATAAGATTGAATTATTTAAAAATCCACAGCATGAGTATACAAAAATACTTTTAGCGTCTTATCCAAAAATTCAAGCTGATTATATTTTGGATAAATTACATAAATCAGAAAGTAAACCCGCTCTGTCAGTAAAGAACTTATCAGTCAAATATCCTATTTATGTTGGTATATTAAGAAGAGTGAATAATTATATTTTAGCTGTAGATAGCGTAAATTTTGATTTACATTTCAATTCAACTTTAGCGATCGTAGGAGAATCTGGTAGTGGCAAAACGTCTTTATCGCGGGCTTTAATGGGGCTGATTAAATACGATGGCAATGTAAATTATTGTAATAATCTTATTCAAATTATTTTCCAGGACCCTTATACGGCTTTTAATCCGAGGATGATGGTGATAGAAATAATTCGTGAGGGATATCAGGCTATTTATCAAAAAAAACTAACAGAAAAAGATATCATCAACTTATTAAATCAAGTTGGTCTTACTGAAGCTGCTTTATATAAGTACCCTCATGAGTTTTCTGGCGGCCAAAGGCAACGAATAGCTATTGCTCGTGCCCTAGCTGTAAAGCCAAAGATTTTAATTTTAGACGAGGCCACAAGTGCTTTAGATTTATCTATTCAAGCTCAAATGCTTAGGTTACTCAAACAATTACAACAAGATTATAACTTAAGTTATATTATTATTAGTCATGATTTTGCTGTTGTTGGCCATTTGGCTGATTATACTGCTGTTATGTATCAAGGAAAAATTGTAGAATATGGTCCAACTTTAGAAATTTTACATAATCCTCAAAATGATTATACAAAAAAATTACTTTCAGCAATTCCAGAAATAACATAATGCAACCAACTTTTTTTTTCTATGACTATGAAACTACTGGGATTAATCCAAAATCTGATCGTATTATACAATTTGCAGGTGTCCGAACAGATCTTGAATTTAATATTATTGCAGAGCCTATAGTATTATACAGTAAATTATCACCAGAAATTATTCCCAGCTTAGAAGCAGTTATAATCACCGGTATTACTCCTGAAATATTAGAAGAACAGGGGCTATCCGAAGTTGAACTTACAAGAAGAATCTATCGAGAGTTTAGTCAGGCTAATACCTGTGTTGCTGGCTATAATAATATAAGATTTGACGATGAATTTACTAGATATGCTTTTTATCGTAATTTTTTTGATCCTTATGCTCGTGAATGGCAAAATAATAATTCTCGATTTGATCTAATAGACACTGTAAGGCTATGCTGCGCTTTAAGACATGAGAATATTAATTGGCCTCGTAAAACAGATGATCCAAGTAAAATAAGTTTTAAACTAGAAGATTTATCAAAAGCCAATAATCTTAATCATTATAAAGCCCATGATGCTTTATCTGATGTCTATGCTACTATAGAGCTAGCTAAGTTAATCAAACAGCATCAACCAAAACTACTGGAGTATTTACTTAAAGCTCGAAAAAAAGATTTTGTAAATAGCCTAATAAATATATCAGAAATTTTTAATAATAGTATTAACATTGCTTCTAAAGTATTAGTGCATTCTAGTCGTATGGTGAGCTCTGAATACTTTGGTACGTCTGTATTTTTGCCTTTATTAAATGATCCTCTTAATCCTAATAGTATTATTACTTGGGATTTGAGATACGATCCTGATATATTATGTAAATTACCAACTGATATAAATTCTTTAAAAAGTTTATTATACACACCTCAGGAGCAATTAGCCCCAGATCAGACTAGGCTACATTTGAAAAATATAGCTATTAATAAAGTCCCGGCTTTAGCACCACTAAATACTATAGATAATAAATATAATAATGGCTATAGCAGATTGAATTTAAACAAGCAATTAATCTTACAAAGAGCTGAATTAATACTTTCAAATAAAGACAAATGGTACAACTTACTAATAGATTTATTTTCTGAAAAAACTGAATTTGTTAATCTAAATGTAGAACATCAGTTATACGATAAATTTATTTCGCCAAGCGATCGAGCATTATGTAACCGAGTTCATTTATCTCCGGAGAATAAATTACAAGAATTACAATCAAAGTTTTTTGACAGTAGATTGCCAGAATTATTATTTCGTTATCGAGCACGAAACTATTTCTATACTTTAGATAATTGCGAGCAAGAAAAATGGCAATTATATTGTTCTAACATATTGAAATCACCAGCTAAAGAGTTTCTTTATAAAGCAAATAATATGTTAAAATCTGCTGAACATGTTAGCTTAATTAACTCATGGGTTAATTATATTAATACATTAGTTTCCGGAATGACTATAGCAGAGACTTAGCAGAGACTTAGCAGAGACTTAAACATGAGCAATAATTTAGAATATATAACTTATGAACTTGATTATAGTCTTGAAGACAAAATTTTTCAGGCTTATATAGCAAGACCTAACGATGATATAAAACGACCCGTAGTAGTAATTTGTCATGCTTGGAGTGGCAGAAACAAAGCTGCTGAAGAGGCTGCTCGACGAATCGCATCTTTTGGTTATGTAGGTGTAGCCATAGATGTATACGGCAAAGGCCTTATAGGCACTAATAAAGACGAAAATATGGCTTTAATGCAGCCCTTATTAAATAATCGAGCTGAACTCCAGAAACGATTAGCTGCAGGTATTTCTGCAGCACAAAAAATAGAAAATATTTTACCCAATAAAATTGCAGCTATGGGTTTTTGCTTTGGTGGTTTATGTGTTTTAGATCTTGCAAGAATGAATGTAAACCTAACAGGTGTTATCAGTATTCATGGCTTATTTAATCAGCCTGAAAATTTAAAAAACACTATAATTAAGCCTAAAGTACTAGCTTTGCATGGATATCTTGATCCCATGGTCTCACTGAAAGATACTGAGCATTTTATGAAAGAAATGCATGCAGCTCAAGCTGATTGGCAATTGATGACTTATGGTAATGCTCTTCATGCATTTACTGATCCACAAGCAAATGATTACGATCTCGGAACGGTATACAACCATCTTTCTACAGAACGTGCGTGGCAAGCTATAAGGTTATTTTTAGCGGAGTGCCAATATAACTCTTGACATAAAAATTATAGCCTTTATTATTATATCATTGCCACGTTTAAGCGTGTGTAAATATAAACATAATAGACTTTTTAAGGTGAAAATATGAAACTTTCAAAATTACTACTTCCAGCAGCTGTTTTATCTTTAGGATTAGCTGTTATGCCTGCTTTTGGACAAGATGCTGCATTAGGATCTGATGAAGATACTAACATGACTATGACTACTACTGTTGACGCAGCTGAACCAGCTACTGCAGAAGTTGCTGTAAATGAAACTACAACAACTAAGACTGAAGTTGTAGTTGATAAAAAAGCTATGGCAAAAGAAAAAGCTAAAGCTAAAAAAGAATGTGAAAAAACTTTCGCAAGCTGCCGTAAAGACGCTATGAAAGCTGCTAAAGCAGACAGAAAAAAAATGAAAGATGATTGCCAAACAGCTCGTGCTAACTGCCGTAAAGAAGCTGACAACAAATCAACTGTTGATGTTACAACTGAAACTAAAGAAAAAAGTTAATTTTTCTTAGTTACTAACTTGGCGCAGCTGTAATTATATACTTACAACTGCGCCAAATAATAACCAGCTAATTTAAACCTTTTTATCTTCTCTTGCCTCACTTCCTCTTTGCAATAATTTATTAGACCTCTTTCGAAAATCCACAGTGTTGCCATCCCGGTTCTGCGCGCGAGAGCATGGTGATTTGGTAGCGCTTGACTGGAATGGAGTTTCGATTGTTTACTTTCTAATTGACTGATAGCAGCCCCTGATTACATATTGAGAACGCTTGCCTGATACGCTCGAGCAAGGCGCTGACGCACCTTTGTTGGGATAACAAAGGTGCTAAAAAACTACATATAACTCTTAATTTCCGACTCTTTTTGAATCCGACTAAAGAAATTTACATTATCACTCATAATCATAAAGTATTTTAATTGATTTGCAGCCTGAGCTTTTTGCTCACTACTAGCTGATTTATAATCTCCTAAAGTAACTTTGTTAATTGCTAATATAGACTGATCACCATTATCTAGCTGCAACAAGATTGCTTGCACAGGATGTTCATTATTGGGCTTAGGTAAATAAAATGCTTCTTTAAGCTCTTCTTTTGTATACTCACTGGAATTGGCCGTTTTATTATCCCAAAAAGTGTCTATATAAGATATCTCAATAGGCTTGTGATATTTTGTATACGTATTATTCTTGCTTAATGTCTCTAGTTTATCAAAATTATTACCATCGTTAGCAAACTCACGCCAAAACTTTGCAGCTATATCACGAGCTTTTTCTTTTGCTTTAATATTTTTTACTAAAGTGTTTAACTGAGGTTTTACTTCTTCTAAAGTCTTAATACGGTCAGGTTGAAACTCTGCAATTCTAATTACAGCAGCAGTATCAGGACCAACCTCAATTAAGCCGCTATTGTTACGATTCTCTAAAACATCTTCAGAAAACGCTGTGCTTAATATACGAGAGTTTTTTTCAAACTCTTTCCCTGAAGGATTACTTAAGCTAGAAATATCATTTTTATTTTTAGGATCTGTTACCCAATCAGTTTTATTTATTTTTAGATTCAGTTCTTCAGCCACGACGTCTAAAGAATCAGCATTTTCAAAACTTTTACGCTCTAATTGTTCTTTTAATTCAGAATACAGGCTATTAGCTTTTTCTTCAGCTACTTTGGCAGCAACTTCTGTTGTAACTTTTGATAAAGGCAGTTGTTTTGTCGATTCATGATCAATTAATTTAAAAATATAGATTTGCTCACCCTTATTAACTGGAGGCGTAATTTGGTTCTTAGTAGATAGTTTAGCTAAAGCTTGATCAAGATTTTTATCATTCATATCTCCTGATTGAAACCACCCTGCTTCACCCTGTTGTTTAGCAGTTAAAATATCGTCAGAATATTTTTCAGCTAAATCGCCAAAGCTGTTAGGATCTGACTGCAAAGCATTAGAGATAATAGCTAATTTTTCTTTAGCTTCTTGACTAGAGGATTTATTTATAACTATTTGAGCAATTTTTTTTCTGCCTGCCAAAGTAAATTGATCAATATTATTTTTATAAAAATCTTCTATGTCTTGTTGAGAAGGTTGAACACTTTTGACTAACTCAGGATAACTAATTTTTATATATTCTAGTTTTGCTTTTGCAGGTTCAACAAAATTATTTTTATGAATGTTGTAATATTTTTTTATGTCTTCATTCGTGATTGATATATCATCAGAAAATTTATTATTTTCTACTCGTAGGGCACTAATCGTACGTTTTTGATCCATAAGCTTAAAGTAAAGAGCAACACTACTAGGAAAGTCAGCATGTGCCTGCTGCATAGCAAAAGACATTTGCTCGATAAGACTGTTGTAATGCGCTCCCAAGCGAATCATTTCTAATTGCAAAGGACTAGTTTTATATAGTCTATTATATAACTCTGGTGAAAATTGGCCATTTATCTGAAAATCTGGCATGCTTTTTATTAAATTCTCAAGCTGAAGATCTGAAATATAAAAGCCAACTTTTTGTAGTTGCTGAATCCCTAGAGTTATTTGGACTAAATCTGCACGAGGGTAAATTTGTCTAAAAGCTTCTATTTGTCCTGGATAAAGTTTTTTCCCGTTGACTTCGACGTATTTACCGACATCTAGTCTCAGCCCTATAGCACCCCAAAAAATAAATACGACAGCTATGCAAAATAAAAATAACCAAGCCACCCAACCATGGGTATGTTTTCTAATTTGCTCTAACATAGTTTGTCCTCAATAGATACGGGGGGAAGCTATTCTAATTAAAACAAAAGAATAACATTGTTACTATCAAAATCAAAGGGAGGTTAAAATAAAAAAATCTTTATTAAAATATAATTTAGATATAAAAATTATATTTTAATAAAGATTATGATGGCGGAGTGGACGGGACTCGAACCCGCGACCCCCGGCGTGACAGGCCGATATTCTAACCAGCTGAACTACCACTCCTAAACTTTTAAATGGTGGGTGCTGAGGGGCTCGAACCCCCGACCCTCGCCTTGTAAGGGCGATGCTCTACCAACTGAGCTAAGCACCCAATGCACGTTAGTCTACAGTTTCTAAAACCAAATTACAAGCTTCTTTTAAAGATTTTCCTGATTTAAATCCTGGTACGTTTGCAGCTTTAATGTCGATAACGTCACCAGTTTTTGGGTTAACCCCTTTACGAGCCGCTCTTTTCTTAACTAGAAAAGTACCAAACCCAACTAAAACTACTGAGTTATCTTCTGATAATTGATTAGTGATAGTTTCCATAATAGCTTCCAAAACCTGGGCTACTTGTTTTTTTGGCAATGCAACTTTTTCAACAACTGCTTCGATCAATTCTGTTTTATTCATTCAAACCCCTTAAATTTATTTAGCAGTTTAATACTAGATAGACATTATATATATTATAAAATTAATGTCTATCAAAATGCTTCTCATTGCCCGAGGTTTTTACAGATTTTTTTGCATCTCTCAGAATGTCATGTACAGTTCTAACTTTACTAGCAGATATTAATACTTTTTTAGATAACGCAACTTTTAATACTTCGTCTATATTATGCACTGATTTTATTATTAAGCTTGATGTAACATTCTCAGGAATCTCTTTTAAATCTTTTACATTTTCGCTAGGTATAATTACTGTCTTGATTCCGCCTCGCTTAGCTGCTAAAAGTTTTTCTTTTAAGCCACCTATAGGTAACACATCCCCTCTTAGAGTAATTTCACCTGTCATAGCCACGTCAGCTTTAACTGGTATGCCAGTTAAAGCTGACACTAAAGCAACACACATGCCTATACCAGCGCTTGGTCCATCCTTTGGAGTTGCCCCCTCAGGTACATGAATATGCACATCAATTTTTTCTTGAAAATTTTCTGGTAATTTTAAACTATCAGATCGAGAACGAATAACTGAAGTAGCAGCTTGGATAGACTCTTTCATAATATTACCCAATTGCCCTGTATAAGTAGTCTTACCACTACCGCTCATAACAGCAGCCTCAATAGTCAATAACTCTCCACCTACTTCAGTCCAGGCTAAACCATTTACTTGACCTACACTATTTTTCTCTTCAGCGATACCATAGCGATACTGTTTTACACCTAAATAATCTTCAATATTATCAGAGTTCACTTCAATTTTTTGAATATTTTTATCAGATAATATTTTCTTTACTGCTTTGCGGCATAATTTTGAAATCATACGGTCAAGATTCCGGACACCTGCTTCTCGCGAATAATATCTAATAATACTTAAAATAGCATCTTCAGAAATAGCGAGCTCATCTTCTTTTAAGCCCGTTTTTTCTTTTTGATCTTTAATTAAATATTTTTGTGCAATATGTAATTTTTCATCTTCTGTGTATCCAGCAATCCTAATGACCTCCATACGGTCTAATAAAGCTGGAGGAATATTCATAGAATTGGAAGTAGCAATAAACATCACATCAGATAAGTTATAATCTACTTCTAAATAGTGATCATTAAAAGTATCGTTTTGTTCAGGATCTAAAACTTCTAATAAAGCCGCAGCTGGATCGCCACGAAAATCCATAGCCATTTTATCGATTTCATCTAATAAAAATAACGGGTTTTTAACTTTAACTTTAGCTAATTTTTGAATAATTTTGCCTGGCATAGAGCCTATATAGGTTCGACGATGACCTCTAATTTCAGCTTCATCTCTTACTCCACCTAAAGAGATCCTAACAAACTCTCGGTTAGTAGCTCGAGCGATTGATTGTCCTAAAGACGTCTTTCCAACTCCAGGAGGACCTACTAAACATAAGATAGGCCCCTTTTGTTTCTTAACTCTGCTTTGAACTGCTAAATATTCTAAGATACGCTCTTTAACTTTTTCTAGGCCATAATGATCATGCTCTAGAATATTTTCTGCAGCTAATAAATCTTCACTTACTTTTGAAGCTTTTTTCCAAGGTACATCCAACATCCAATCAATGTAATTACGACTGACAGTAGATTCTGCTGACATCGCTGGCATCATTTTCAATTTTTTAAGCTCATTATCAACTTTTTGACGAGCCTCTTTTGGCATTCCAGATTTTGCAATTTTTTCAGCTATTTCTTTTAGCTCTCCTCCAGTTTCATCATCACCAAGTTCGTGCTGAATTGCTTTGATCTGCTCATTGAGATAATACTCACGCTGACTTTTTTCCATCTGAGTTTTTACTCGCCGACGGATTTTCTTTTCAACGTTAATTAAATCAATTTCAGATTCTAAAAGAGCCATAAGATGTTCTATGCGCTCTTTTATATCAACAATTTCAATGAGTTTTTGCTTGTCAGCTAATTTTAAAGATATATGCGCAGAAATAGAGTCTACTAACCGCTCAGCATCTTCTAGACCATTTAGTGATGTGAGGATTTCTTGTGGAATTTTTTTATTTAATTTTACGTACTGATCAAATTGAGCTAACAGTGAACGGCACATTATTTCTGATTCGCGCTGACCAAGCTCTGTAGGAAAGATATCAACAATTTCTGCTAATAAAAATAATTCATCACTACTTTTAGAATATTGGATTACCTGGCCCCGCTGATTACCTTCTACTAGAACTTTTACTGTACCATCAGGCAATTTTAATAATTGTAAGATAGTTGCTATAGTACCCGTAAAAAATAAGTCATCTATAGACGGATTTTCAATAGTCGCATCTTTTTGAGCAACTAAAAATATTTCTTTATGCTCTGCCATGGCACTTTCTAGCGCACGAATAGAATTCTTGCGACCTACAAAAAGTGGAATAACCATATGAGGATATACGACCACATCTCGCAAAGGCAACACAGGCATTAGTATGCCGTTATCTTTGTGATTATTATTAACTGGATCAGACACAGACATTGCCGCTCCTTTCTATTGAGTTACTAATATTAAACATGTGGTCTAAATTGAATAATTCAAGGCAATAACAACAAATTATTATAAAAACCAGATACTTCCACTACTGCTTATTCTTTAGCTAATAATGGACGTTCTTTATTATCATAGATTAAGAGCGGATCTGATTCTCCTTTTACGACAGCTTCGTCAATTACTACCCGACTCACTCCAGATAAAGAAGGCAAATCATACATAGTGTCTAAAAGAACATTTTCCATAATAGAGCGCAATCCTCTAGCGCCAGTTTTACGCTCTAGGGCCTTTTTGGCAATGGCTCGTAAAGCATCTTCACGAAATTCTACTTCTGACTTATCCATTTCGAATAACTTTTCGTATTGCTTAGTTAAAGCATTTTTAGGTTCACGGAGAATTCTAATAAGAGCTTCCTCGTCTAATTGCTCCAAAGTTGCAATCACTGGAAGTCTTCCGACAAATTCTGGAATTAGACCGTATTTAATCAAATCTTCTGGCTCTAGTTTTGGTAAGACAACATTAAGGGTAGACTTTTCATCCTTGCTATGCACTTTTGCATTAAAGCCAATTCCAGACTGAGCCGAACGATCACGAATAATTTTATCCAACCCTGAAAAAGCTCCACCGCAAATAAATAATATTTTCGACGTATTAACTTGTAAAAACTCTTGCTGCGGATGTTTACGACCACCTTGAGGAGGAACCGAAGCAACTGTCCCCTCTATAAGCTTTAATAAAGCCTGTTGAACGCCTTCGCCAGATACGTCGCGTGTAATAGAAGGATTTTCAGATTTACGAGAAATTTTATCAATTTCGTCTATATAAACAATACCTGTTTGAGCTTTCTCGACATCATATTCACATTTTTGCAGTAATTTTTGAATAATATTTTCGACGTCTTCACCAACGTAACCTGCTTCAGTCAACGTCGTCGCATCTGCAATAGTAAAAGGAACGTTTAACAAACGTGCCAAAGTCTCAGCTAAAAGAGTTTTACCACTCCCTGTTGGGCCTATTAATAAAATGTTACTCTTCCCAATTTCAACGCCATCTTTGCCACTAGAATTAGAGCTATTGTTAAGTCGCTTATAATGATTATAAACAGCAACGGCTAGAACTTTTTTAGCTTCTGCCTGACCTATGACATACTCGTCTAAAATATTTTTAATTTCATGAGGCGTGGGTAAATTACCGATATCACCTGGGCCAGCTTCTGAATCAACTACTTCTTCACTAATGATGTCATTACATAGATCGACACATTCATCACAAATAAATACGGAAGGACCAGCAATAAGTTTTTTAACTTCGTGCTGACTTTTACCACAAAATGAACAATATAAAAGTTTCGTACTACCTTCATCACCCTTCTTTTTATCACTCATGGCTCACCTTTATTAACTTAACTAGTTTTTGTCTCTAATTCACTACGAGATACAAAGATATCATCTACTAAACCATAGGATTTAGCAGTTTCAGCGCCCATAAAATTATCTCGATCTGTGTCTATTTCTATAGTATCTAACGGTTGACCAGTATGATGAGATAAAATTTTATTTAACTTAGTTTTAATTTGAATGATTTCTTTTGCATGAATTTCTATATCAGAAGCTTGTCCTTGAAAGCCACCTAAAGGCTGATGGATCATGACTCTGGAATTAGACAGACAATAACGCTTGCCTTTAGCACCAGCTGCTAATAATAAGGCACCCATACTTGCAGCTTGGCCAACACAAAAAGTGCAGACATCTGGTTTAATAAACTGCATAGTGTCATAAATACCCATTCCAGCAGTTACTGATCCACCAGGGGAATTGATATATAATTGAATATCTTTATCCGGATTTTCAGACTCTAAAAATAAAAACTGTGCAATAATTAAATTAGCCATATGGTCTTCGACCTGACCAGTAAGAAAAATAACCCGCTCTTTTAGTAATCTTGAATATATATCATAAGAGCGCTCACCACGTGGAGTTTGCTCTATGACCATTGGAACCAAAGTAGATGACGGCATGACATCACGTGGGTATAAATTCATATCTAACCTTCTAACCTTAATTTTATAAATCTTATTTTAATTTTTAAAACTTAAACTTTAATTATACTTAACTAATTTTAAATAACCTCACAAAACTCTAAAATATGCTCAAAATAATTATACTACTATTATTAGTAATAATATATATCACTGAGATTGCAAGTTATATTTAATTAATTATTCTTATGACCTTATATAACACCTAATAAATCTAATAACTGATTGTTTGCAAGCACAATAATCTCTATCTACTATTAAAACCAAACAATCCACGATTTTAACATATTCTTTTAAAATTTGTATAAATAATGGCGAAATAATGACGAAGTCTGTTCAAACTATTGCGACAATTTACTAATATTGTTATATTGTATCCATCTAGTAAGTTGAAACCCTAACAATCCAATATACTTAACAATAGTAATTTACCGTGAATCAATCTAATTTAACTTCTTCCCATCTTAAAGACATCTATTTCATTATCTTTGCTCTACTATTAGCAGTTATTACTTACTACATTAACAATAGCTATCTGAATAATACAGCCTTTGCAATCACGGAATTATTCTTAAAATTTCTGCAACTAATGAGTGCCCCTATAGTATTTCTAGCGATTATCACTAATTTTCTAAATATCTCTACTCAAGGCCACCTCAAAGAATATGGTAAAAAAGTTATTTTTTATACTATTTTAACGACTATTACAGCCTCTAGTATAGCTTATATTTTATTTCAAATAATACAGCCCGCAGCAGATGCTTTAGCGCAATCTGGTAACTACAACAGCCTAATTGGCTCTAACATAGATATTAGTTTAAGTAAGTCTCATGCTAGTTTTAATTCTGGTAATTCTAGTCATCATAATTATTACAATGAACTCATTAAAATTATTCCCAACAATATCTTCAAAGCCTTCGCAGAAAATAATATCTTAGGCCTTGCACTTATAGCGTCTATTATGGGTTTAGCTATGATGCAACTACCAACAAAACAACAAGAATCTTTAAATACATTATTTTCAGCTTTATTCCAGACTTTTATTAACCTAGCAAGATTTATTATAAAAATTCTCCCACTAGCAATTTGGGCATTCACTGTCCTGTTTTTACAAGCAATGCTCACCAGCAATTCTCTCTATACAAACGGCCTAGGCAAGTATATTTTTATCGTCATAGCTGCCAATGTTATCCAAGGATTTATTGTATTACCTTTGATTTTAAAATATAAAAAATTATCTCCTCTGAGATTATTTAAATCAGTAACTCCAGCTTTAACAACCGCATTTTTTTCAAAGTCTTCAAGTGCAACTCTGCCACTTACTATGGACTGTATGATTGAAAAACATGGCATAAAAGAAGAAATTGCCCGATTTGCTTTACCTATCTGTACCATAATCAATATGAACGGCTGCGCAGCTTTTATTTATACCACGGTATTATTTGTTGCGTTACAAAACGGCCTACATTTTAGTGCGTTTGATTATATTATTTGGATTTTTATAGCTACTATTGTCGCTATTGGTAATGCATCTATTCCAATGGGTTGTTATTTTTTATCATCGGCTATTTTATTAGGCATGGGTGTGTCATTAGATCTTATGGTATTAATTTTACCGATTTATACTTTATTTGATATGATTGAAACCACACTGAACGTTTGGTCAGATTGCTGTGTTACAGATCTTGTATCAGCCAGATAAGATTTATGATTTAATTTAATTTACAATATAGCATAATCAATACTCTCAAACCTAATGTATTCACCCTCGCTCATAATATGTGTTACTTCGTTATCTTCGACGCGACCAAAAGCATCACGCAAAATTGAATCTAACATTTGCTTAGGTAATGTAATAGACTGCTGAGATAAATAAGCAATATATTTGTCTAAAGTTTTAGGATACTGCTCTTTACTGAACAAATTAGAAAATATTGCAGTCTCTTCACTGCCATTTTGATAATCAAAAATCATATAAAATCCCTTACGATTATTATCCCAGCCCACTAATACATAAGCTGAGCGATTGTCGAAATAGCACAAATACAGATGTTTAGTCATTGGATAGTCCTCCTTGACGTTCCAAAAACAACTTTAAACAATTTTTACAACAATTATTTCTCTTGCAATTTTAAATTAGCAAAATTATTTCAAATTAGCTATAGCTAATTTCTCAGTAACTCCATAGATTGAATGATTTTTCTAACAGTTTCTTCAGGCTTCTCAAACGGAAAAAGATGACCACACTTTAACATTTTATAACATGATATATCATAATCTTGAGCCATGACTTTAACATCGTTAGGCCTAATGACATTACTATATTCCCCATAAATTAAACTACATGCGATATTATTCGGTAATTTTGCAATATGTACAGTAGGCAAAGTACGATAAATCTCTAATTCTATAGATGGGTCAAAAATTAATCTTATTTCACTACTATCTTTATCAACTAGCTCTGTACCATAAGAAATATAATCTTTCAAACAACTATCATCAAAATATTTAAACACTTTTTTGGTTCTAAAATGCTCAAAAGCTGCTTGATGCGAAGGCCACGTCATACGTCTAGATTTAGTTACTTTGGCTGGAGTAACATAATCCATTAATTTTAATTTTTTTAACATATTTAAAAAAATGATCTTCCGGTAACCATAAATAGGCGCGTCTAATAACACTACTGCTTTAAATAATTCTGGTTGTTTTAAACAGCCAAAATAAGATAATACCCCACCTAAAGAATGCCCTACTGCAATAACTGGCTGATCATAATTAGTACTAATATAGTCCAAAGATTCATTTACTAAGGTCCACCAATTATCTACAACAGGATAATTAGGGTCATGACCTAGACGGTTTATGTAACCTACCTCGGTGAAGTTTTTTAATCTTTTAATTATTTGGTGATAGGTTTCAGCTGGAAAGCCATTAGCATGAGAAAAGTGAATCATATCAAAATATTATAGTTAAATATTCAAGTTAATTTTAGGGAACTTTTAAAATATTCTATTGTCAAAAGTTTTACTTATGGCAGATATAAAAAATTTTTATGAATACGCATGTAATATACATACCACATACAGGGCAAGAAAATGTGCTAAGCCAACAACTTGCTCATGCTTTTGCCAAGTTCAGATGCGCAAGTATCAAAGGCACTGAAAATACAACTATGGTCGTCCAATATGGCTCTAATTTAAAGCCTTTAGAATTTTTAACTCCAAAAGATACTTTACAAATTTTATTTACTCCAATCCATAATCTTAAAGCTCCTTTGCACACCCAAACTAATGCTAAGGAACTCTTGCGGCAAGTCCCCATGCTTATTAATCACTTATTACAAGATGGTTTAGATCCAACTGGTTGCACTATTCAATTATATACGTTACAGCACCTAGATCAAAATGCTGAATTAATTAAAGAGACCGCCCGAGAGCTAGTAGCACTGACTCATACAGAGAATCTTACTATTGAATGGCATGTTATCCCTAAACTAACAAGTTTAACACAAGAACAACTCAATCAAATATTCGATCCTAATATAACTTGTCAACTTGCAATTCACGCCTTTTTGCAAGAACTACAAGCTGATGAATCGGCTAAGATTAAACTCATAGAGACCCACGGGGCTTATACATACTCCCAAGATCTCCATTAATCACCTAACGGTGAGCGTGGTTTAGCTTGTTTGGTTTTTTTAGAACTCATATCAGCATCTGATTCTGGCTCATCTGATTCTGGCTCATCTGGACTAGCTCCCATTGCTAAATCACGGCCAACTTTTCCGCTAGCTAACTTAGATGCAGTTTCAGCTAGTTCTTTTATAGCTTCCTGCATATCTTTTGTGGTTTGCTTCGCGATCTCTTCTTCAGCTTCAGAGCTTGCCCCCCCCCATGCATCTACAAGTTTACCCACTGCAGCTGTCCCTGCTTTTAAGCGGTTACCGAGGCTTTGTTTCTGAGCTTCATCTACAGCAAAGCTACTGACTTTGTCTGCAATAGGTTTAGGCACTCCTTCAGCTTGCAAAGCCATTGATCCCCCCTCTTTAGCTACTTTAGTAGAGCCAGAGTCGTTTTTATCGCTTGCCCCACCTATTCCGCCCGCCCCCATTTCTGAACCTGGAATTAAATCTTCAGTCATATAAACCTCTTTTTTATTTTATAATTACAATATAGCAACCATTTATTAAGATTGAATTAACATTTTAATAATTTGATTTATAATATGTTTTACATTAATCTTGTATTCATATAATTCTGGTAATCTATGCTGTAAATAGACATGCGATAAGAAACCAAGTACATGACCAAGCCGGCAGTTACTAACCCAACTAGCTTACGCAAATTTATAGAAGGACACGGGGCTCCGTTATTCCATGATCATGCAGCACCTGGCTCCCCCAGTTTTACTTCTGATCAATTAATAGGGCGCAAGATTTGTAAGCTATTATTTAGTCATGAACCTGTTTTAGGGGAAATCCCAACCTGGACCCTAGTAAAAAACCTTCTCTTTAAAAAAAGCGAAGAATTTTTTGATGGCTTTCGCGATGGGCTATCAGAAATTTTAGATAATGCTCATTATCATTTAACTCATGAGTTGCATAAAACAGCTTTTAAATATTCTGATGATAATAAAGAACCTCTACAACTAAAATTTATTATTGATTTTGCTTTGTCGATAATACCATTCACAGAGCCTAAGGATGGTACTGAAATTATTGTTCCTCAACTTATAGATGGAAACTGGATTCAAGTTAAATACAAAACCGAAAAAATACCTATGACCTCTGATTTGGTAGGTTCGCCGTATTATGCCTATGGATGCAAACCTATTGATCAACCAAAAGCCCACGCCCTACTATTATTTGGAGGCACAAACCCTATTCCAACCTGCTCTGGGGGTTGGCATACATTTAGAACTGACTTGGTACCAATGAGAAGTACTGGAGAGACATTATACAACCTAGGTAAAAAACAAATTCAAGATTGGATCACAGCAAATGCAACTGTTACTAGATCCGTGATTGCCACAGGCATGAGCTTAGGTGGCTCCTTATCTATGCATGCACATATTAATCAACCTGATCTCGTAGCTGTCAGGGCAGTGAACCCAGCATTTTTGTTATCTAAGGCAAAAAAAACCTACGAAGAACATACAAAAGATAAAAGCACAATCCAACCTGTAAATATAGTTATTCAAAAAAGAGACAAAGTGAGCCTATATGGTACTTGGGTACCACCTCGAAGTAGCTTGTATAGATTAAGTTCTAAAATTGCCGATACTTATAATATTTTAGACTGTCATAAAAATTGTATCGCTGGCCATCATGCAACAACTCATGATCTTAAAATTGAAAATATTACGGACGTTAGAAAAGAAACTAGACGTATAAGCAGATTACTATTTACATTATTCATGCAGGTAGTTTCTGTGCCTGTTTATATGCTAAATATTGGTATTAAGTATTTATTGCTGATAAAAACTATTATCTCAAAACTGCTTTATAAAATTTTTACGACCACTGCACAGCTTTTTCAAAAAAGCTGTGTTGAAAACCCTGTTCAGTTTTCAAAAGCTACTTCGACTACAGATCTTGCAGATATTGAAGCAGCATCAAAACCAGATTCACCAAACTTATCTACCTAGATACAAATCCGTAACAGTCCCTTCAAAAACTTCTGTAGCTAAAGCAATAGTCTCCGATACAGTCGGATGAGGATGAATAGTCAATGCAATGTCTTCAGCGTCACAGCCCATTTCAATAGCTAAAGTCGCCTCAGCGATTAATTCACCCGCACCTGGACCAACGATCCCTGCACCGAGTAATCTATGCGTGTTTTTATCAAAAATTAGTTTAGTCAAACCTTCATTACGACCTTGTGCTAATGATCGGCCGCTCGCTGCCCAAGGAAATTTACCAACACCGTATTCTAACCCTTGTTCTTTAGCCTCTGACTCCATTATACCCACCCAAGCAACTTCCGGATCAGTGTAGGCAACTGACGGTATAACTTTCGCTTCAAAAAAGTGTTTTTTACCCGCTATAACTTCCGCTGCTAAACGGCCTTCTGGAATAGCCTTGTGTGCTAACATAGGATTACCTACTATGTCACCAATAGCATAAATATGAGCAACATTGGTGCGCTGCTGATTGTCAACAGCTATAAAGCCTCTTTCATCTACTTTGACGCCAGCTTTCTCTGCACCTAGTGTTTTACCATTAGGTACTCTACCTGTGCTTACTAAAATACGGTCGTATTTAACTGACTCCGTAGGCGCACCAGCGTCTTTACCTTCCATAGATTCCATAGCTTCCATAGTAACCCATAAACCATCAGGTTTAGCTTCTACTTTGGTGACTTTGGTATTTAAATATATTTTTTCCAACTTTTTCTCGAGAGTTTTCTGCAGAGGCCTAACAAGATCTTTATCTAATCCTCCCATTAAACCTTCCAGCATTTCTACTATTGTAACTTTAGAACCTAGTGTAGAATAAACTGTTGCCATTTCAAGACCAATGATTCCCCCACCTATAACCAGCATTTTTTCAGGAATATCTTCAAGTTTTAAAGCACCTGTAGAGTCTATAATTCTCGGATCTTGCGGTAAAAAAGGTAATTTTACAGGCGACGATCCTGCTGCAATAATAGCATTCTTAAAATTAATAGTCGTATCACCTACTACTAAGCTATTGGGACTTGCAAAACTACCCACGCCCTCTACTACTTGTACTTTACGTTTAGACGCCATCATTTTAAGACCAGTGGTTAATTTACCTACAACGTCTTTACTGACCCAATTATGTAATTTTCTAATGTCTACTTTTGGCTTACCAAAATCAACACCTTGATTTGATAAATGCGCTGTTTCATCTAAGACTTTTGCAGTATGTAATAAAGCTTTCGATGGTATACAACCTACATTTAGGCAAACACCTCCAAGAGTAGGATATCTTTCTACTAGTACAGTGTTAATACCTAGATCAGCTGCTCTAAATGCAGCACTGTAGCCACCGGGGCCACTACCTAAAACTACCAAATCAGTATCTATAGTATTAATATTATTTGCCATATTTTATCCACTCCCACTATAATAATAATTGCGATATATCGCCTAATAATTGACTAAATAAAGTAATAAACCGTGCACCATCAGCGCCATCAATAGCACGATGATCATAAGATAGCGATAACGGCAGCATTAATCTGGGCACAAAATTGTTATTAATATACACAGGCTTATACTGCGATCGTGATACACCTAAAATAGCCACATCAGGGTAATTAATAATAGGTGTAAAAGCTGTACCACCAATACCACCTAAACTAGAAATGGTAAAACAACTACCTTGCATTTCTTTTGGCGTTAATTTACCATCACGTGCTTTTTGACTTAATTCAGCAAGCTCTTGAGCTAATTGAAACAACCCTTTTTGATCAACATTTTTGATAACAGGTACAACTAAGCCATTAGGCGTATCGACAGCTACACCTATATGGAAATAATGTTTTTGAATAAAATTATTACCATCCGCTGAAAGAGAAACGTTAAATTTAGGCAAAGATTTCAGAGCCTGGGCAGCAGCTTTCATGAGAAAAACTAACGGCGTTAATTTATAGCCTTTTGCTTCAGCCTGTTTTTTATATTTTAAGCGAAAATCTTCAAGATCAGTTATATCAGCTTCATCAAATTGGGTCACATGTGGGATCATCGACCAATTACGATGCAAATTAGTCGCAGATAACTTTTGAATTCTTGTTAGTGGGTTCGTGCTGATTTCACCAAATTTTGAAAAATCTATAACAGGTAAATCAGGAAACACTTTAGTTTCTGTTTTAGAATTTGAATTTTGAGTTTTGGCTAATTCAGTTTTTACATATTGTTCTATGTCTTGCTTAACTATTCGGTGTTTGCGCCCTGATCCCATGATCCTGGTAAGATCTACGCCTAATTCATTAGCAAAGCGTCGTATAGCTGGTGAGGCATAAATATTTTTTGTATTTTGAGTAGTAGAAAACACAGACGCCGGCGCAGGAGCGTTTGTTTTTTTAGGTTCAATTAATTCTATGGTTTTTTTAATTTCAGGTTCGCCTGAAACTGACGTTAAAACAGTCAAAACAGTTAAAATAGCACTGCCGGTAGAAACCTGATCACCTACTTTAATTAATATATTCTTAACAATACCTGCAACAGGTGCAGGTATTTCCATGGAGGCTTTTTCAGACTCTAAAGTTATCAATGTATCTTCTGGGTTTATTGTATCGCCTATGGCTACATTGATTTCTATAACTTTAACAGCAGCAGCAGTTCCAATATCTGGAACAACTATAGTTTCAAGCTCAGGGGTCTGGAGTTTTGATTTAGGCGGCAAATTTTCTAACTCCGCAGCTGGCATTGATACCGGCTCTGGTTCAAGACTTGCCCCAGAATTTGACTCAGAAGCTAAAGGCTTAAGTGTCAAGATTATACTGCCTGTGCTTACAGAATCTCCAACTTTTACTGAAAGACTTTGCACCACCCCCGCTGCTGGCGCAGGTATTTCCATAGAAGCTTTTTCAGATTCTAAAGTTATAAGCGGATCTTCCAGCGTAATTGTATCACCGATCTTAACGTTTACTTCAATAACTTTGACAGGGCCATCAGTCCCAATATCAGGAACCGCTACCTGTTGATTTGGTAAATTTGATAAATCAGACAAACCAGGATCCTCAATTAAATAAATTATTTAAACTAGAAATTATTATTAATTACTAAATGGCTCAATTTTATCAGCAGTAATGTTATATTTTTTCATCGCATTAGCAACTATATCGCGAGATAATTTACCCTGATCGAATAAAGCTTTTAAACCTGTGACTACTATATTGTGAGAGTCTACTTCAAAAAAGCGGCGTAATTTAACTCTGGTATCACTACGGCCAAAGCCATCAGTACCAAGAACTATATACTTAGTATTTTTTAAATACGGTCTAATTTGATCAGCATAAGCTCGTATATAATCTGTTACAGCTATCACTGGAGAATCGTCCCCTGAGCCTGAAGCACTTGAGACTAGAACTTTTTCTATATAGCTGTAATCTAATTCACTATTTTGGGCTAAATTTAATTTATTTTGGCGCTCTACACGCATGCCATCTCGTGCTAATTCAGTGAAGCTAGTTACGCTATAGACTTCAGTAGATATATTATATTCTTGCTCAAAAATTTCAGCAGCAGCTAAAGCTTCTCTTAGAATAGTCCCAGATGATAATAGTCTTAATTTATTGTGTGTTTTAGTTTTATTATTAATATTAGAAGATCTTAGTAAATACATCCCCTTGATAATCTCATCGGCTAATTTTGATATATTTTGATTAGCAGCGCTAGCTGGTGGATGAAGATAATTTTCATTCATTAAAGTGATATAATAATAAATACTTTTTTTATTAACATACATTTCTTGTAAGCCATGATGCATAATAACTGCCAGTTCGTAACCAAACGTAGGATCATACGAACGACAATTTGGAACCATTGATGACATCATCAAGGAATGACCATCGCAATGCTGTAAGCCTTCCCCTGCTAAAGTTGTTCTACCAGCTGTTGCGCCTAATAAAAATCCACGTGCTCGCATATCACCGGCAGCCCAAGCTAAATCAGCAATACGCTGAAAGCCAAACATAGAATAAAAAATATAAAACGGTATAACTGGGATATTGCTATTACTATAAGAAGTTGCTGCAGCTAGCCAAGAAGAGAATGCTCCAGCTTCTGTAATTCCCTCTTCGAGTAATTGGCCTTTTTTATCTTCTTTGTAGAACATCACCTGATTAGAGTCTACAGGTTGATACAACTGCCCTACTGAAGAATAGATCCCTAGCTGACGAAAAAAACCTTCCATACCAAAGGTTCTAGCTTCATCGGGAATAATAGGGACTATATATTGTTTAAGATTTTTATCTTTTAATAAATGCGCTAATATACGAACAAAAGCCATCGTAGTTGAAATCTCACGATCATCACTGCCTTGTAGCATGAAATCAAAAGATGTTAAGTCGGGAATAACTAGATCAACGTCACTTTCTTGTCGACGAGCTGGTAAATAACCACCTAGACGTTCACGACAGCCTTTAAGATATTTAATTTCTGGGCTGTCTTCATCAGGCTTATAAAACGGTATATCTGATAACTCAGAATCTGGAATAGGAATATTAAATCGATCACGAAACAATTTAATACTAGCTAAATCCATTTTCTTTTTCTGATGCGTTGTATTTTCAGCTTCACCTGAGCCAATCCCCATACCAAAGCCTTTCACTGTTTTTGCTAAAATAACTGTTGGCTGATCTTGGTGATTAACAGCTTCATGATAGGCCGCATAGACTTTGCTAGGATCGTGACCACCACGATTAAGCCGCCAAATGTCATCATCGGACATATTAGCTACCATCGCTTTTAGCTCTGGATATTTGCCAAAAAAATGTTCTCTTGTATAAGCTCCGCCGTGAGCTTTGTAATTTTGATAATCGCCATCCAAAGCCTCTTCCATTCTTTTCATTAATAACTGTTTATCGTCTTGGGCTAATAATTGGTCCCAATATCTGCCCCAAATGACTTTGATAACATTCCACCCGGCTCCCCTGAATACACCCTCGAGCTCTTGAATAATTTTGCCGTTACCACGAACAGGCCCATCTAGCCTTTGAAGATTACAGTTTACAACAAAAATTAAGTTATCTAATTTTTCTCGCCCTGCTAACGATATAGCTCCTAAAGACTCAGGTTCATCCATTTCACCATCACCACAAAAACACCAAACTTTGCGATTGCTAGTATCAGCAAGGCCACGATTATGTAAATATTTTAAGAATCTGGCTTGATAGATAGCCTGGATAGGCCCAAGTCCCATTGAAACAGTCGCAAATTGCCAATAATTAGACATCAACCATGGATGAGGATAAGACGACAAACCGTCTTGTTCAACTTCTTGGCGAAAATTATCTAGTTGCTCTTCTGAGATTCGACCCTCTAAATAAGAGCGAGCATAGATACCCGGCGATACATGGCCTTGAATATATAATAAATCACCGCCATGATTAGCCGATGGTGCTTTAAAAAAATGGTTAAAACCGACATCGTATAAAGTAGCAGAAGATGCAAAGCTGGCGATATGGCCGCCTAGCTCTGAAGTCTTTTTACCAGCTCTTAAAACTATCGCCATGGCGTTCCAGCGTATATAAGCATGGATACGGCTCTCAATAGAATGATCGCCAGGCATAACCGGCTCTGCCGCTTTAGAAATAGTATTTAAATAAGCTGTTGTAGCTTTATAGGGTATAAAACAACCACCATTTCTACGGGCTACATCAATAAGCTGTTCTAATAAAAAATGCGCACGTTCTGAGCCATCTTGCTCAATAACTGCCAATAAAGCATCAATCCACTCTTTAGTTTCATTAGTATCAATATCAGCAGTCATAAAAAATAATTTTTCCCAAGCTTACATAACTAACAATTTCTACAAATTCAAATTGTATCAAAATTTCATAGACGTTCATAGCATTGTAAAGCTGGTCATTTTAATCCTAGACGCTCAAACATTGAAGATTTTTTAGCTTTCTCAGATAAGGGCGCGGCTGCTGGAGCAACTGGAGGTGGATGCGAGCCTGAGTACATTGATCCTACAGTGCTTGTTGCAGCTCCTAATGATATAGTTCCAGCCATAGAACCACGCATACTTTCAGAGAAGTCTCTTGGTACGTTAGTTAACACGAGCACACCTGCCTCATCGCTTACTGTACTACCGATACCTAAACGAAAATCTACTATAGTATCTGATGCTAATCTTAAAATTTCTAGCCATATCGGATGTCTAAGAAATGTGAGATCAGATGGTACTATATGCCTAGATATTACAGTATACGATATCTCAAACGAATTTTGTGCGGGATTTCTTGCTTGAGTATTACCAATTATTGTTGCTATTATTGTTAAATATTTTGGAATATATTTTTTTCTGGATGCCACCTTATATTGATCAAACCTTGTTTGAAACAAATTCCCAAGTTCAGTATGATTAAATCTGTGCTCAAAATTCAATAGCAAACTTATTTTAACGCTCTCCTTTTTAGCAGGCTCAATTTTAGTTGTGTAGACTGGAAGATCACCGCGACGTTTAGGTTTATTAGAGTCACCTGGGATAAGCTCATAAGATATCACCCCTGGATAGCGAATGACTGCAGCAGAGCCACCTATACCAGAACGCCTCATTTCGCTGATAAGTTCATTTTGCAAAGTTAACGAATCTTTACACAACACTGGAACAATACACTCAAAAACTATATGGTAGTTTGAACAAATTCCTTTTTGAATATCTTCCACCATCTTGTCTGCCGTAAGTTTTAGTATTCTCGGCACAAGCTGGTTTACAGCCTGTAGCTCAGCATCTCGAGCCAAACGCGCTTTTTCCGTATCTCTACGTGCTCTTTCTTCTGCTTCTCTTCTCGATGCCATAGCGCTGGCACGTTCTGCCATACTCTTATCTATTTGTGCAAGAAACTCTTCTCTTGTTGCCATACCAACCCCACTTCATTATTTTTTATGGGACGAATGTTAACAAAAATTATCTAACAATAATGAAATATTACAAGCTAAAGGCCAAGGCGAAACACAAGCCAAGATGATGGCACAAGCATTTACTATGTTAAGGTCAAGCCAAAAGCCTGATGAACGGATGACTTTGAGAGATTTGATTACCAAAGGG
>JAGOUU010000023.1 GCA_018061105.1 Gammaproteobacteria bacterium | reverse complement strand
AATGTATCTTGGGTTACCTAGAATTTTTGCTTTAGTTTTTAAAGCAGACTGAGGTAATTTTGCTGCAACCCAAGCGGTGGTATTATTCCAAATGGCTCGATCTTTTACATTTAGACACAGGCCGTTTAGACACTGTACACTAAACGAACTTTGCCCTGGCTTCTGAGTCACTAAAAACTGCCTAGCCTCTTTAATTAAAGCCTGTGTTGACGCTTCTCCTTGCAGCTTACTTTGAAAGTTTGCAGCGATTCTTTGATTTATTTGTGTGTTTTTAATAGTAGTCAATGTTAAAAATAAAACTATCACTAAGGTGATCGATCCTATTAATAAAGCTATTGCTTGTGAATTTCGTAAGTTTAGGTTTTTTATACATCACCTCCAGTATTGGGGAAATTTAAATTAAAATCGAAAATTTTCCTTACGTATTTGTCATTAGTAACATTAATTGTACTTGTCATCTGTAAAGCCGGAGGTGCTGTAAACATTTTAAAAGTTGTAGTTGATGGTGATATGGTATGTTTATCAATCGAGCGCATCATCATGCTAATTCCAATAACTTCTATTGGAGCAGTTGATAACATGTCCCCTGTGTTATAATCATCTGCAATGCCATCACCATTAGTATCTTGACCATAAATTATTTGAAGATTTTCTACATATGGCACTAAAATTTCTTCGGTTCCATTTCTTAATCTATAAAGACTTGGTATATTATTTGCTGTTTTAACATAATAACTGTTTACATTGAGTTTATAAATTTCTGCTCCACTATTCAAACTTCCTACTGAAGCCGTCGGAACCAATGTATCGGTGCTTAAAGATCCTACTTGAAATATAACGGTTCGACGGCAATCAGAAATTAATAATTGATCACCAACTTTAATATTGTTTTGAATTCCTACACTACTTAAACTTGAGCCTATTGTGTCTGCAGATAATACTCCTAGAGGATTAGTATCAGCAAACCGTAATGTGAGAACATCTGAGCCTGGATTTGGTGAAGAGACTGTTGTCATTTGGCCTTGAAGAGCCGGCGTCCAGCCTGCTGTTGGAGAAGCTAGAGAAAAATTGCTATTGAAACCTGTGGAATTAGCTTCGTTGGCAGTGGTTGGGTTACTAAAATCATAATCAAAACCTGGTGTGATAGCATATTGTACCGTGCTAGGAGTAGAGTCACAGCCATAGAAACCAGATAATTGTAGATCGTCATTTAAATAATCATAAGCAGTTTTAGCATTTTGGTAAAGAAAAACTATATTCGTTTGATAATTAAAACTTCTTTTATAGTTAACATAGAGTCCTAAAGCAGAGCTAATAACCAGAGCTGATAGTACAAGATCTACCATAAGCTCAGTAATTGTTAAGCCATAAGAACAAGATATTTTAATATTTTTTATCTTGTTCATATCTGTACCACCAATTGATATGTTCGAATATCTGTTTTATATTGCCATTGGATTTGAATGGTATATAAAATATTTCCAGCGCTAGATTCTTTGGTTATTTGAGCTTTGCCATTGGGGAGATCATTTTTTATCTTTTGAAGCCAAATATTCATATCAAAAATAGCGAGTTGATCTGGTGTGCAAATAGTCGTAACACAAATAGGAGTTGCTGCTGCTATTGTTGGTGTGTTTGTATATGAATTTAGAACATAACCATCAGTATTTCTTGCTATAGAGACATTTCCAGCCATTTTTTGTACAATATCTTGTGCATAAAAAGTTGCTTTCATTGCCATGATGCTGTTATTTAATGATGCAGTATTTTTCGTTTGTAAAGTCGCCAGGCCTACCAGACCAAAACTGATAATAAGCACTGTACTTAGAGTTTCTAATAGCCCTATACCTGTAATTGTGCTTATTAGCTTGTGCACGCGACACCTTCTATTGTTAAGTAACCATTGGTTGTTAATTTAACACGATGTGTACCGTTGGATTTACAATTTGGCGGAGTAAAGTCAAATGTTCCAACACCGCGAGTGACTTTACTGCCATCGACTATCGTCAAAGTAGAAGCTGGTGCTGTAATAGAAACAGTGTTAGTAGCATTGGCTTGAACTTTTAGTAAAGTATCCGTGCTATCGTAAATACCATTGTCATTTTTATCTGAAAAAATTAACCAACCATTACGCCAGACGGTTTTATCTGGAACCGTTGTGTAGGCAACACACGTATCACTAGTACTATTTTTAGCGCATATGGATATTTTATTACCACTAGTTTCTGATTCACTAAGAGCCAATTGGACAGCTGTAACAAAATCATGAGATTGTTGGGTAACCTGATTTTGATTCAACATTGTTGTTATATTTGGCAAAACTAAAATGCTTACTATGGCTATAATAGCAATAATAATAATCGTTTCGATTAGCGAAAAACCGTTAGAATGCTGCATAATATAATTTATAGTATATTTATAATTTGTTTTGATTGGGGAGATAAAATTAATTTATTTAATACTTAATCGCCCAGTTTTATTAAGCTTTATAAATTTAGTATAGTACATATTGCTGTATTTTAGAGTGCCATTAGTCGGTGTATGGCCTAGAGGATTGAAGACAATAACAGAAGAATTTTCGGTATTTTTCAAAACTGAATTTAAAACTATATTTTCACTAGGTGTAATAAATTGATATATTTTTAATAATACTTTATTATCACTACTATAAGAAATTATAATTGGATTGTGCCAATTATTATCTAAAGGGTAAACCATGACAGATTGTTGAGAAATAACTGCGGAGTTTCTGGCAAAATTAAGTATATTTTGCAATTTATTTGTAAAAAGATTAGCGCGATGATAATAAAAATATTGAGAAATATTTTTAGTAGTTATGAAAAGCAATAAAGATACTATAGTTAGTGCTAATAAAAGTTCTATGATACTAAATGCTTTTTTTCTAACCGTATTGGTATGTCCTGCCAGCATTGGAAATAATTTTTTTGCAGATTAGAAGAATTTAATGCATAATCAGTTACATCCCAAGCCATATTACTTTCGAACATAAAAGCAAGCGTATTTTCATATTTTTGTGGTTTTAAAGCAGCCTCTTCTGCGGCCAGTAAAGAAGTATAATCGGGGCCATGTGGGCTCATCCGATTATGGATGCTGCAACTACCAGGAGTAAAGCCATCTTTTTTTGCATCATATTCGCCCTTAATTAATCCCATAAACTCGCTCATTATATTGCGATGAAAATAAGGAGGGCGAAAGGTGTTTTCTGCTACCATCCATCTAGGTGGAAAAATAACAAAATCCAAATTAGCAACTCCAGAGTGTTCGCTTGGAGAAGTTAACACTGTAAATATTGAGGGGTCCGGGTGATCAAAGCTTACGGTATTTATAGTATTGAATAGATCCAGATTATATTTATATGGCGCATAGTTACCATGCCATGCGACTATATTACAGGGAGAGCTTTTAAGTTCTGCTGTAAAGAAAGACCCTTGATATTTACAAAGCCACTTGATGTTTTTTATATGTTGTGTGTCTTTTAGAGCTTGTTCGTAGCTTGCTGTAGGGTATAAAAAATGTCGAGGATTAGCTAAACTATTTGCACCTATGGGACCAAGCTCTGGTAGCTGTAAAGGGTTTCCATAGTTTTCGGCCATGTAGCCAGAGATATCATCAGTAATCGGATCGACTTTGAATCTAATACCGCGAGGGATAACAATAATTTCTGAATGATTATTATCGCAAGTTACAATAAGTTTACCAAATTCTGTTGTAAATAAAGCACTACCGGATTGCATGACGATAAGCAATTCAGCATCATGGTTAGAAAAGTAAATATTGTCTATACTCATGGCTTTATTAGCATAGAATATATTCGCGGTAGCTCCTGATAAAGTTTTGCATGAACCAAAGCCAGCTATAGTTTGAATACCCATAATAAAGTTAATCTCAGAAGTTTTAACTAGATTATTTGCCGACCAACGATATTGATTAGGTGATTGCTGTTCTTGACTATAAGGCGGACTTTGCCATGTATCATGGGTAAATTTTACAAAGGGTTTATGGACAACTGACGGCAGTAGTCTGTAACACCAGCTAAATCTAGTTTGATCGCGAGGAGTAGTAAAAGCACTGCCGCTTAATTGTTCAGCATATAAGCCAAAAGGGGCCTTTTGTGGGGAATTTTGCGTTTTGGGTAGGGCGCCTAAAATAGCTTCTGTTTGATGGTAATTATTAAAACCAGTTTGATAGGTTAATGTACTGTCCATGTAGATATATAATATTTAATATATTTTTTATTTAATTATTGCCTGATCATAGCTTTTCTTGAAAAAATATTCATTAATATATTAGAAAATATATTAAGAAAAATATTAAGAAAATATGTTAAGATATGACAGTAAATTAGGATAAATTATTTATTATGTCAGATACTTCAGATACAACGGACACGATGCAACGTCCTAAAGGCATTATTCCAGTTAGTATAGAAAATGAATTAAAACAGTCGTATTTAGATTACGCGATGAGCGTCATCGTGGGGCGGGCTTTACCAGATGTTCGAGATGGTTTAAAGCCGGTTCACCGTCGCGTATTATTTGCTATGCGAGAGTTGGGTAATGATTGGAATAAACCCTATAAGAAATCAGCACGTGTTGTAGGTGATGTAATTGGTAAGTATCATCCTCATGGTGATACTGCTGTCTACGATACAATAGTCAGAATGGCTCAGCCTTTTTCTATGCGTTACCTTTTAGTTGATGGGCAAGGGAACTTTGGTTCTGTTGATGGCGACCCTCCTGCTGCGATGCGTTACACTGAAGTTAAAATGTCAAAGTTAGCTCATAGTTTATTGGCTGATCTCGATAAAGAAACAGTTGATTTTGCTCCTAATTATGATGAAACCGAGTTTTGTCCTACAGTTTTACCAACAAGAATTCCTAATCTTTTAGTAAATGGTTCTTCAGGAATTGCTGTGGGTATGGCTACAAATATTCCAACGCATAATCTTGGTGAAATTATTGATGGCTGTCGTGCTGTACTAGCTGATCCAGAAATTAGTCTTGAACAATTGATGGGATACATAAAAGGTCCAGACTTTCCAACTGCGGGTATTATAAATGGCAGCGAAGGTATTATATCTGCTTATCGCACTGGCCGTGGGCGGATCTATGTTCGAGCGCGTACAGAAATAGAAGAAAACCAGCGTACAGGCAAACAGTCTATAATAGTCACAGAATTGCCTTATCAAGTAAACAAAGCTCGCTTAATTGAAAAGATTGCCGAATTAGTCAAAGAAAAGCGTATCGAAGGCATAGTGGCCTTACGAGATGAATCTAATAAAGAAGGCATGCGTGTTGTCATAGAAGTTAGAAAAGGTGAATCAGCGGAGATTATATTAAACAAATTATATTCGTATACTCAGTTGCAAACAGTCTATGGTATAAACATGGTTGCCTTAATAGATGGTCAGCCAAAAATATTTAATCTAAAACAATTATTACAGGCTTTTTTGCGCCATCGTCGTGAAGTGGTTACCCGCAGAACATTATTTGATTTGCGTAAAACTCGTGATCGAGCTCATATTTTAGAGGGCTTGGCGATAGCTTTAGCTAATATTGATAATATTATTAATTTGATTAAAAAATCTGCCTCTCCCCTTGAGGCAAAAGAAAAGTTATTGGCACAAGATTGGCAGGCTGGGTTACTGGAAACTTTCTTTGCTGGCATTAGTAAAGAGGATTTATATAACAGTAAGCCGTTAGATCTAGACCCAGAGTTGGGATTACGCTCTGATAAATTATATAAACTCTCGCCAGTACAAGCACAAGCTATTTTAGATTTAAGATTGCATCGTTTAACTGGTCTTGAGCAGGATAAAATTATTAAGGAATATGAGAGTCTATTATTATTAATAAAAGATTTATTAGACATCCTAAATAATCGTGAACGTTTATTAAAAGTTATCGATCAAGAATTACTTGAAGTTAAAACTGAGTTTGCAGACGGGCGTCGTACTGAGATCCAAAACAGCCAAAATGATATAGTCATAGAAGATCTTATTGAACAAGAAGATGTTGTGGTGACTTTATCCCACCGTGGTTATGTAAAATATCAGTCTTTGAACGTTTATCAAACCCAAAAGCGTGGTGGGCGTGGTAAAGCAGCGACGACTAAATCAGACGAAGACTTTGTTGATAAATTATTAATTGCTAATACGCATGATACTATTTTATGTTTTTCTAGTAAGGGTAAAGTCTACTGGTTAAAAGTGTATCAATTGCCTCAGGCTAGCAGAATGGCTCGTGGTCGTCCTATAGTTAATTTATTGCCTTTAGATAAAGACGAAAAAGTTAATGCTATTTTACCATTAAAAGCTAGTAATATTGAAAATGGCGCTGATCATTTTATTGTAATGGCTACTTCTTCTGGGTTAATTAAAAAAACTTGTTTGGCTGAATTCTCTCGCCCACGCGCAAGTGGCATTATAGCTGTAGATTTATTAGATAATGATAAATTAATAGACGTGAGTTTAACCGATGGTAGCTATGATATTATGTTATTTTCTGATTCTGGGAAAGCAATCAGATTCTCAGAAGAAGCTGTACGAGCTATGGGCCGTACCGCTCGTGGTGTCCGAGGAATAAAATTATCTGAAGATCAGCAAGTAATTGCCCTTATTACATTATCGAATAACCAAGCAAATAATCAAGATTCTAATCAAACTGACGCTACAATACTAACGGCTACTGAAAATGGTTTCGGTAAGCGGACAGCGATAAGTCAATACCCTATCCATAATCGTGGTGGGCAAGGTGTGATAGCTATTGCTACTTCAGTACGAAATGGCAAAGCAGTCAGCGCCATTAAAGTAAGTAATGACGACGAATTGATGTTGATTAGTGGTGGTGGAACTCTTGTGCGCACAGAGATCTCTGGGATTTCAGAAGTTGGTCGTACTGCGCAAGGAGTTAGGTTGATTAATTTATCGAATAATGAAAAATTAGTCAGCGTAGCTCGTATAGAAGAGTAAGTAAATTATGGGTACGACAGAAAAAATACCCATTATCACTATTGATGGTCCTGTAGGCTCTGGCAAGGGAAGTCTTAGTGTCATGGTCGCTCGTCATTTGAATTATCATTTATTAGATAGTGGTGCTTTATACAGAGTCTTAGCGCTAGCGATAAATAAACGCGGTATAGAAGTTACAGATGAGACTAAGATACATGAAGTCGCCGTGGGTTTAAATATAGCTTTTAAAGAAAAAATCATTGGAGAGCCGGCAGCTATTATATTAGATGATCAAGATGTGACTGCTGAGATTCGTCAAGAATCATGTGGTAATCTAGCTTCAGTTATTTCTAGCTATTCTACTGTGAGAGCTGCTCTTATGGGACGTCAACGAGAGTTTTTAAAGCTACCAGGGCTAGTCGCTGATGGTCGAGATATGGGGACTGTGGTTTATCCTGATGCTTGGGTAAAGTTTTTCTTGACCGCTAGCCAAGAGGTTAGGGCAAATCGGCGCTGGCGGCAGTTGCAAGACAGTCAAAGTGGTGTTAACCTTACAAGTCTATTAGATGAAATCAAAAGAAGAGATGATCGGGATATTAATCGCGTGAACTCTCCTCTTAGGCCCGCTCCTGATGCTATTATAATAGACAGCTCAGAAATGACGATTAATCAAGTGCTTACTAATATGATCAATATTATAAACAAGCGCTTAATCGAAAGAGCAGGGTAATTTGGTACAGTAATAGATTGAATTAGAACAGGTGCAGTGCTATTAATTCATAATTATAGATACTGTGTAATATAAATAACAGAGAATTAGAAGGCTGTTTATGTTAGTTTCAGCCCAGGAAAGACGTATGAGCGATAATTTCGCAAAATTATTTGAAGAAAGCCTATCACAGGTTAACATGAAAACAGGCGCTATTATCAAGGGTAAAGTCATTGCCGTTAATGATGATTTTGTCACTATAAACGCTGGTTTGAAATCTGAGGGTATAATCCCAGTTGAGCAATTTAAAAATGATCAGGGCAACCTAGAGATTAATGTTGGTGATACTGTTGATGTTGCTTTGGATGCAATTGAAGATGGTTATGGCGAAACGAGATTATCTCGCGAAAAAGCAAAACGTTTCGAAGCTTGGCAGGAACTTGAAAAAGCCTATGAAGAGAAGAAAACTGTTATTGGTGTGATAAGTGGTAGAGTAAAAGGCGGATTTACAGTAGAAATCGATAGCGTCAGAGCTTTTTTACCTGGATCGCTTATTGACTCTAGACCGGTTAAAGACAGCACACCTTATGAAGGTAAGGAATTAGAATTCAAAATTATTAAAGTAGATCAAAAACGTAATAATATAGTTGTCTCTAGACGTTCTTTAAATGAGCCAGATAATAGTGAAATAAGAGAAAAATTGTTAAGCGAATTAGAAGAAGGTCAAAAAGTCCGTGGTGTTATTAAAAACTTAACTGATTACGGTGCTTTTGTTGATTTAGGTGGATTAGATGGCTTGTTACATATCACGGATATGGCTTGGAAGCGTATTAAGCATCCTAGTGAAGTCATCAATGTTGGTGATGAAATCGAAGTCAAAGTGTTAAAATTTGATAAAGAAAAAAATCGTGTATCATTAGGCTTAAAACAGCTATCTAGCGATCCATGGAGCATTATTCAATCAACATATCCTATAGGCGCTAAAGTAAAAGGCGTAGTTACAAATGTTACAGATTATGGTTGTTTTGTAGAGCTTGAACCAGGGGTTGAAGGCTTAGTTCACGTATCTGAAATGGATTGGACAAACAAAAATGTTCATCCAAGTAAGATTGTACAGCCAAGTCAGAAAGTTGATGTAATCGTTTTAGAGATTGATGAAGATCGTCGTAGAATATCTTTGGGTATTAAGCAATGTGCTGATAATCCATGGCAGGCATTTGATGCTAGACATCAAAAAGGCGAAGTCATAACAGGTCGTATCAAGTCTATTACAGACTTTGGTATCTTCGTAGGATTAGATGGTGATATCGATGGTTTAGTACACGTGTCAGATATCTCTTGGAATGCAGTTGATGAAGAAGCAATTCGTGAATTCAAAAAAGGCCAAGAAATTAAAACAGTCTTGCTATCAGTTGATCCAGAAAGAGAGCGTATCTCTTTAGGGATTAAGCAATTAGAGCAGGATAAGTTTGGTAACTTTGCTAATGAACATGCTAAAGGTAGTGTTGTCAAAGGTAAAGTTGTAGAAGTTACTGCTAAGCTTGTTAGACTACAGTTAGAAGACGGCATTGAAGGTACCATCAAAGCTGGTGAAATTGCTAGAGAAAGAGTCGAAGATGCGCGTAATCACGTCCAAGAAGGCGATGAAATAGAGGCTAAAATTGTGAGTATAGATCGTAAAACAAGGTCTGTTTCTTTATCTGTAAAAGCTAAAGAATCTCAAGATGAAGCTCAAGCGCTTAAAGATTTTAATAGCAGTCAGTCAAGTAATACTGCAGTTACTTCATCTTTAGGTGATTTACTTAAAGAAAAAATGAAAAACACTAAATCTGACGAATAATACTCTTAATACTCTAAAGGCTCTCTGTAAATTAGTAAATTAAGTACAGAGAGCCTTTCTTGTTTCGCTCTTAAGGGACTACGCCTACTTATATTATGGATAACCTTATGGATAAAAAAAATCTTTCTCTAACCTTAATGCTCACCTTGGTCTTTGGACTAACCTGTACAAATAATTTAATTGCCGCTACTGCTGTAGCTAAGTTGTATGAGTTAACTTCAAAAAATAGTGTTGGAACAATTGAGTTCTCAGATAACCCGAAGAACAAAGGACTAGAAATTAAAACTAGCCTGCAGTTACCGGGAGTTTCTGCAGGCTCATATGGGTTTCATATTCATGCTAATCCGTCATGCGAGCCAGCGCTTAAGAATGGCAAGATGCAGCCTGGAGAGGCTGCTGGAGGACATTTAGATCCCAGTAAAAGTAATAAACATTTAGGACCTTATAATCAAAAAGGTCATTTGGGTGACTTACCTGCCTTAGTCGTCAGTGAAGACGGAGCAGCTCATAGCACGCTTTTTGCCCCAAGACTGAAAGTATCTGATGTCTTAAATCATGCTGTAATGATTCATGCCGGTGGTGACAACTTCTCTGATAAACCATTACCTATGGGCGGTGGTGGTGTAAGAAAATTTTGTGGTGTTATTACAGCTAATTGAAGTAAAAATTTAAAAAATCAATTGCTTGTTGGTAATTTGTTGCTATATTTTATATATATAAAAGTTTTTAGTTAAATGAAATAATGCCCTGAAGGATAATCATGACTAAATCGGAGCTTATCGAGCAGTTAGCAAGTACATACACACAAATTAGTTACAGAGATGTCGAATATGCAGTGAAGTCTACACTTGATTACCTAACAAACTCTATGTCTATCGGTCGTAGGGTTGAGATAAGGGGATTTGGGAGTTTTTCTTTGCATTATCGTGCCCCTCGAACAGGCCGTAATCCAAAGACAGGGGACTCTGTCAATTTGTCAGGAAAATATGTTCCTCATTTTAAGCCGGGCAAAGAAATGCGAGAGCGAGTTAACCTTAGCTTATCTGAAGGTAAGCCTATAAAATTGGCTAAAGACGAAGCTGAATAGATTCTTAGATTGTCCCTGAGGCACTAGCAATATACAATATTCTATTATATTCTGTGTTATATAATTTTTTTATTTATTATATTTATTAATTACATGATGCGAGTATTGTATATTAGTTTCTTATCTCTGGTTGCTGTTATAGTAGTTCTTTTTGCGGTCAGTAATTCTCAACAGATTAGTCTTAACTATTATTTTGGCCAGGAAAATCTACCGTTATCTCTAGCTTTAGGGATGAGCTTTACTATAGGTATTTTTTTAGGAATTTTTGTTTGTTTAAAAACTATCATTTCCACAAAATATAAAATTCGTTTATTAAAACATGATATGAAATTGGCTAATAAAGAGATATCTAATTTAAGAGCCATTCCAATCAAGGATTCGCATTAGATGGTAGAATTGTTTTGGTTGTTATTACCAGTAGCTGCTTGCTCTGGGTGGATTGCGGGTACAAAAAACAACTTAAATTTTTTTAAACAAAACAAAACGCAGAAAGATTTTACTTTTAATCAAAAATACATCAAAGGCTTGAATTTAATTTTAAATGAACAAACTGATAAGGCTGTTGATGTTTTTATCGATTTATTTTCTGTTGACAATGACACTGTAGAGACTCATTTAGCTTTAGGAAGCCTATTTCGCCGTCGAGGCGAAGTGGAGCGTGCGATAAGAATTCATCAAAATGTTATTGCTCGTCCTAATTTGGGTTCGTTACAGCGTTTAAATGGTTTACTAGAATTAGGCTGCGATTATTTATGTGCTGGTGTTTTAGATCGGGCAGAAAATATTTTCAATGATATCTTAAAACAAGATCCTCAAAATTTATCAGCTTTACAATATTTATTAGATATTTACCAGCAACAACGAGATTGGCATGCTGCGATTACAATAGCTTTATTATTACAAAAGCAAAGAGTTGCTAAATATACAAAAAATATAGCTCATTATTACTGCGAGTTAACTATTATATCTAAAGAAAGAGGTGAGCTGACTGATGCCTTGTCATATAATCGCCAAGCTTTAAAATATCAAGACAACAATCTTCGTGCTAATTTAATTTTTGCTGAATTATGTTTAATAAACAATCAAATCAAAAAAGGACTGCGAACATATTTTGATATTGCTAATCTCCATATTGCTTATTTAGATGTAATTTTACCTGTATTAATTACCTCTTATCATAAGTTTAATTTGCTCTCAGATGCAGATGCTACGAATTATAATTTAATTATTTTTATAGAAAAATTAATTGCCCGGGTTCCACAAATCTTATCTCTAAAAGAAGTCATTGTTTTATTGATTGAACAAAAAGGCTACAATTATACCTTAGATTTAGTATTTAATTCTGCTGCTAATATGCCTAAATTACGCACGATTGCTAATCTTCTGGAATTAGTTGGCGAGAACGGTTTTGTCGATAATAAAACTTATTCTAGAATAAAAAACTGCATTCAGCAGATTATTAGCGAGCAAAAACTTTATACATGTAATAACTGTGGGTTTAACTGCCGTGAGTTATTATGGCTATGCCCTAGTTGCAAAAGTTGGGATACAATCGCTAATATCGAATTTATTGATTAAATATATAAAATAATAAAAAATAACATTAGAAATTAATGAAGTACTCTAAAAATATTATTGTTGCCTTAGACTTTCTTGATCAAGATACAACTAAAGAATTTATTAAAAATATTTCTCCAGATTTATTTCGAGTAAAAATAGGTAAAGCATTATTTACGAGTGCTGGTCCTGATCTTGTAAAATATATACAAGACCAAAATTTTGAAGTCTTCTTAGATTTAAAATTTCATGATATACCTAATACGGTTTATCATGCTTGTATAGCTGTTGCTAAATTACAAACCTGGATGTTAACTGTACACACTATGGGTGGTTTAGAGATGCTGACTGCAGCGCGCGAAGGTCTTGCTGCTGGAGCTATAAATAATTCTTATGTTAAACCTCTATTAGTTGGGGTTACGGTGTTAACTAGTTTAGATAATGCTGCCTTAGTTAAAATAGGTATTAATCACTCAATAGATAAGCAAGTTTATCATTTAGCAGATCTGGCTCTTGAGGCTAATTTAGATGGTATAGTTTGTTCAGCTCAAGAAGTAAAAACATTGAAAAATAAATATGGTACTTCATTGAAATTTATTACACCTGGAATTATTATAGATCATCAAATCCAGGGCTCTACAGATCAAAAGCGAGTCATGCTCCCTAAAGAAGCCATACAGGCTGGCAGTGATTATTTAGTAATTGGTCGAGCGATCACTGGTGCGAATAATCCTAAAAAAATATTAGAAGATATTATTCAAAACAGTTTCACATGAAAGTTTTTATTAAATTAGTTTTTGCTATTGTTATATTTTTATTAGCTAATATCTATTCAGCCAAGCCAAATCAATATGCGGATAAACATGAAAAAAATTTAATAAAAAGTATTACGTTAGCCGAGCCTGTTAATATTAATACAGCGACTATATTAGAGCTTATTAAATTAAATGGCATTGGTGAGAAAAAAGCTCAGGCTATCATAACTTATAGAAATGCTAATGGCCCGTTTAAGTCTATTAAAGAAATTAAAAAAGTCCCTGGTGTTAGCAAATCTGTCTTTAATAAAATTAAATCAGTAATAATGGTTTGATACATGGCCAAGATCTTCGTAGAGCCAAGAAAGTTTCATCTACCTTGATCTTTCTCCCGGCGGTTTTGTGATCTATAGCTGATATAACTCCTTTGTTTGTAAGTCTTTTCTTTGCTTATTTGTTAAAAACCAGTGCATTAGCCCTGGATTTAACCCAAATATTCATTTTGCATTCATATTGTGTTAGTATAATGAATTCTGAACTTAAGCCAAATATTAAAATTTAACGAGGTGAATTATGCCTTTCAGCAGACGGAAAAAGGCTCGAACAGAAACTGTACTAAAGCAGACTAGAGCTGCCAAAGAAAAAGCAGCAGCAGAGCAAAAGCAGCTTCAAGAAGCATCTGACTTTGCAGCAGCAGAAGCAAAAAGAGCGGAAAAATCAGCAGTACAAGCTGAAAGGCTTGTAGAACGATTTGAAAAAGAAGTAAAAATCACACCACAAGCTGCAGAGGCTGCACAATTAGTAAAAGCAGCAGAAGTTGCACAAAAAGAAAGAGCTGCAGCGACTCAAGCGCAAGAAACTGCAGATCAAGCCGCTGCAGAATTAAAGAAAAGAAAAGAAGAACGGCTAATCCAGATATCTACTGCCATAGGCTCTACACTTAAAGGACAGTACGCGCAAGCATCTAAAGATAGATTAAGAGCACAGCTAGCAGATAGAGCAGCTCAGACTCCCGAGACAGCAACAGAACCAGCTCCTAAGCCAAAAGCAAAAGCTCCAGCTCCTGTAGCAAAAGTAGTATCTGAAGGCTCGTTGCTGCAGCGAGATACAGCCCCAATCCCAGAGCCAAAACCTACAAATCAAGAACCACTCTTACCCTTAATAATGCTCATGCCTGGCCAGTTAAGAGCATATTTGGATTGGCTGTTTGAGCAACCAGTTGATGAATCTGTAGTAAGAGAACCGCATCAAGCAATTTCACAACAAGCAAATTCAAAAGCAGGCCCAAATTCAACACCAACTTACATGAAAGTAATTAAAATAGGCGCAATCATAGTTGGCGTGGCAGTAGTTGCAACAGCTATAGGTGTTGCAGCTTACTTCCTTGCCCCTGTTATAGCCCCTGTTGCTGTTATAGTTGGCGCTGCTATTGCAACTTCTGCTGTTGCCGCTAAAGCAGCTATAGTTTCTGCATTTGCTGCTACTATGGCTTTTGCAACAACTACAGCTATACCGTTTATGGCCGCTATTGCAGCTCAAGCTTTAAGCTTCTTTATGACTCACATAGTTGCTATAGGTTGCGCTGTGGCGGGTGCAGCAGTTGTTGCTGGAATAGGAGTGGGTGTTGCGGCTGTGGTGAGGGCTTGTCGCAGAGGGACAGTCAAAACAACAGCCGAAGAAAAAGATGAAGCAAAGAGCAAGCGTGATATCGGAAATCTCTCTTTAGAAAAAGATGAAGCAGAGGACGAGCGTGACATCGGAAATCCCTCTTTTGGTATAGGTAACTCAGGACTGTAACCTCAGTAAAATACCTCTCATAATTGCTTGAGAGGTATTTTACTATTTACACCTAAACACTAATTGCAATCCATTTGCGGATCTTATCCGCAGCTCTTATCTAATTGACGCTCACTATTTTATAAAACCAGATGTTATAAAACCAGCGCATTAGCCATGGCCCTGCAGTTTGATATTTTAATTTAGCTACGGCAATCAGTAGGTAAATATTTAATTGCCACGCCTGTTGAACCTGAGACAGGACCGCAGGTCCAAGTTAATGGTCCGCCGGAAGTCGGCTGCGTTACAAGGAGTTGTATTTTTTTGCCTCTAATAACTGGTGGTACGGCTGTCCCCGAGCCATAAGTAATTTGGACGGTCCCTGTTGTGCTTGTGCCAGTTATGACAATAGCGCTAATATATTTACTTGCAAATTCTGTACCTGTTGCCGTGTAGCCAAGAGCGGCATTGTTAGTAGGAAAAGTGGCTTGAGTCTGAAAGTACTCAGCTATTTGAGTTTTTAAGCTTCCGCCTAAGAGAATAGCTTCTGAAGCTTTGGCGCGAATTGTATAATCTTGATATGCAGGTATTGCGAGAGCAGCGAGGATTCCAACTATTGCGACCACAATCATCAGCTCGATAAGGGTAAATCCAGGCTGATGATTATTTATTCGCTTTTTGTTCATATATGCTAGTTTTGTTGCATACTAGGTTGTATATTAGCTCCGGCAATCAGTTGGTAGATATTTAACTGCAACACCCGTTGAGCCAGCAACCGGACCACAAGTCCAAGTGATTGGACCGCCTGCTGTTGGCTGTGCGGCAATCATTTGAATTTTCTTACCTTGGATAACTGATGGTACTGTAGCGGTTGAGCCAAACGTAATCTGCATAGTTCCTGCTGTGCTAGTACCAGTTACGACGATTGAGCCAACATATTTACCAGCAAATTCCGTCCCCGTAGTTGTGTAACCTAATGCAGCGTTGTTAGCTGGGAAAGTACTTTGCGATAAAAAATAATCTGCAAGTTGAGTTTTTAACCCGTCACCTAGAACTATAGCCTCAGATACTTTTGCTCGGACTGTATAGTCTTGGTAAGAAGGTATTGCTAGGGCAGCTAGTATCCCAACAATAGCAACGACAATCATTAACTCAATTAACGTGAAACCCTTATTGGCAACTAACTTTAAATTACGCATATATTCTCCGATTCTGTTGTCTAAAAATATTACTTATCTATTTAATTTATAGCAGGCAATTGAAAAAAATAAAAAAAATTTTAACAAAAGTACTGAATTAAATTACAACTGTCATAAATTCTAGAGTGTTTCGTTAATTAATGCAATATTATGAATTTTTTTTTATAATAACTATTAATTAGTGTTACAAATAAATTTAATAACATAATAGTACAGTAATATAGCAAGATGATAGATAAACCTAAAACTTCAGGACTACGGCATGTTGCTTTGTTTTGTCTCAAATTAGAGGAGTGTGTAAGCTTTTATACTAATTTTCTCAATATGACTATAGAATGGCAGCCTGATAAAGATAATTACTATTTAACTTCTGGGAACGATAACTTGGCTTTGCACCGGGCCCCAGATAATTTTATTGCAGATAGTTTTCAATATTTAGACCATATTGGGTTTATTTTAGATACCCCACAATTGGTCGATCATTGGTATGAATATTTTAAAGCAGCTGATATAAAGATAGAAATCACTACTCAACCTAGGACTCATCGGGATGGTGCTCGCAGTTTCTATTGTAAAGATCCTGATGGGCGAACTATTCAAATGATGTATCATCCGCCTATTAGCGAGATTATTAAATATAATAAGCAATTGTTGTCATAATTTTTGCAGAAAATTGCATAAAATATTTCACTGGGATTGGGAGGTTTGATCCTCCGGCTTCTGTTGCAGTATTGGCATGGTTTTGTTCATCAATTCGCATTTGCTTTATAATAGCTTTGCTTTTATAGTCATTAATTGGCCATTTTTCTAAATGCTCAGTAAGATGCTTGCTTACTTGTTTTTCTGTTTCTGCCAGAAACCCTAGGTTATATTTATCTCCTGCTAGGCCGGCAAAAACACCTATTACAAGCGAGCCACAATACCAAAGAGGATTCAAATAACTAGTATGGGAGTTTAATTCTTTAAGACGATCCTGACACCAAACGAGATGATCATTTTCCTCTTCAGCAGCTTGCCGTAATGTAAGTTTAATTTCATAGTTTCTTGCTGTAAGGGCCTGACCTTGATAGAGTGCCTGCGCACAGACTTCGCCACAATGATTGACCCGCATAAACCCAATAATTTTGTTAATATTGAGATTATTTAGACTGGGATTAATTATATCTTTTGCCGGATTAGGCCGGTTAGTTGTGATAGGCTGGCTAAATAAAGTTCGTAGAGTAGTGTCAATAAAGTTGATTATCAAATCACTAGAATTAAGCTGCTTAGTTGTTTGCATGGTGAATAAGCTAAAGTATAAAATTTAATATTTAGTAATAATAATCAATTGTACAATTTATGAGCCAATCTATAAACATAAATCAAAATCTGTTGAATTTAATAGGCAATACCCCAATTATCAAAATAACTAAGTTAAGGTCAGGGGTATGTGATCTTTATGTAAAATTGGAGAACCAAAATCCGGGAGGCTCTATCAAAGATCGAATTGCTGTTTATATGATCAAAGACGCTGAGCAGCAAGGTAAGTTAAGGCCTGGGGGAACAATTATAGAAGCGACCGCAGGTAACACTGGTCTAGGATTAGCCTTAGTGGCTGCTGCACGTGATTATAAAATGATCTGTGTGATACCTGATAAAATGAGCCTAGCCAAAATTAACCATTTAAAAGCTATGGGAGTACAAATAGTTTTAACTCGATCAGATGTGGAAAAAGGTCATCCTGAGTATTATCAAGATCTTGCTGAAAATTTATCGAAAGATATTCCTAATAGCTATTATATTAATCAATTTGGTAATCCTATTAACCCTAAAGCTCATTATGAATGGACGGGACCTGAGATCTGGCAACAAATGGATCATAATCTCGACGCTATTGTGTGTGGCGTTGGTACAGGAGGGACATTAACGGGAGTAGGTAAATATATGCAAGAAGTTTGCCCTAATGTAGAAATGATCTTAGCTGATCCTAAAGGTTCAATTTTGGCGCCATTAATTAATACCGGAGAGAAAATTAAACCAGGGCGCTGGCTAGTAGAAGGGATTGGGGAAGATTTTATACCTAGTATATGCGATATAAGTTTAGTAAAAAAAGCTTATATTATTTCAGATAAAGAAGCATTTAATACAGCTAGAGAGTTATTAAAATATGAGGGAATTTATTCTGGATCATCAAGCGGTGTTTTAGTGGCTGCTGCTTTAAAATATTGTCAAGCACAGACCCGGCCTAAACGGGTACTGACTTTTATTTGTGACGGTGGTGCCAAGTATCAAGATAAAATGTACAATGATGATTGGTTAAAAGAAAAAGAACAGCTTGGGTTATTATGAGTTTAGATAATAAAAATAAAAAATTAAATATTGCTTCTCGTGTCATTCATGGTGGTCAAGAAATAGAGGCTACAACAGGAGCAGTAATGCCGCCTATCTATGCAACATCTACTTATAGGCAGTCGTCCCCAGGCGTGCATCAGGGTTTTGAATATTCACGGACCCAAAACCCGACAAGATTTGCCTACGAGCGTTGTGTAGCTGATCTTGAGTCTGGAACACGAGGTTTTGCTTTTGCTTCGGGCTTAGCTGCTGCTAATACCGTTATGAATTTGCTTAAGCCTGGTGATCATGTAATCTCCATGGATGATATCTATGGTGGTAGTTATAGATTATTTACCAAAGTTACCAATATTAATAATAACATAGACTTTTCTTTTGTCGATTTAACTAATTCGGATAATTTATTATCAGCGATAACGCCTAAAACTAAATTAATATGGGTAGAAACACCAACGAATCCGCTATTAAAATTAGTTGAACTAGAACAAATCGCAAAAATAGCCAAAAAACATAATATTTTAACCCTTGCTGATAATACATTTGCCACGCCAATTATACAACGGCCACTAGAGCACGGTTTTGATTTAGTTTTACATTCTGCAACAAAATATTTAAATGGCCATTCAGACATCATTGGTGGCATAGTAGTCGTAGGAGAAAATACAGAGCTCACTGAACGGCTTGCTTTTTTACAAAATTCTATTGGATCTATACAGGGGCCTTTTGATAGTTTTTTAGCGTTAAGAGGTTTAAAAACTCTAGCTTTGAGAATGAAAGCGCATTGCTGTAATAGCTTAGAACTAGCCAAGTATTTAGAAGATAAATATTTTAATACAAATAAGTTACTGAAAAAAATTTATTACCCAGGTTTATCAAGCCATCCTCAACATAAATTAGCCTTGAAGCAAATGTCATTAGGATTTGGTGGTATTATTACTATAGAGTTAAATACTAATTATCAATCTGTAGAAAAATTTTTGGCCAATTTAAACTTATTTACTCTTGCAGAAAGTCTAGGCGGCGTAGAAAGTTTAATTAATCATCCGGCTCGCATGACCCATGCTTCTATACCTCAAGACATTAGAAATAAGTTGGGGATCAGTGATGGTTTATTAAGACTGTCAGTGGGGGTGGAGGATTTAGAAGATTTAAAAAATGCTCTTGATGGTGCTTTTGAGTCTTTGTAATCTCTAGAGCATGAGCCTGATCAAAAACATCTCTGATATTTGATTAAGTTGAATAAATAGTATTTGCCAATGGTCAAACATTGAATACGGCACTCACTCGAAAAATACCCGAAAAAATACCCAGATAGAAGCAATAATAATCATAAATTATTACTAAGTTAAAAATGAATAGGTTATAATCGTTAATGTTGGTTAGTTTATAGAATATAATATTACATAAAACATGAATCAAGATAATAGTATTAAAATAAAAGCATTTACAGTCTGGTTTGCCGCTAGCCTATTTGCTTGTTTTCAATTTTGTGCCCAGATTATATTAGGCCCCATGACAGCTGATCTCATGGGGACTTATAATCTTGATGCAGTCAGCGTAAGCTATGTCGTCTCTTCGTTTTTTTATATTTATTTATTAATGCAATTGCCAGCAGGGATGTTGCTAGATCGCTACCCGACTAAATATGTAATGCCTATAACATGTTTTATCTGTGCACTAGGGGTTATTTTGATGGGGTTAGCCACTAATGCTTATTTATTTGTGGTTGCTCGGATGATTTGTGGTTTTGGTTCAGCATTTGGTTTTATTGGGACTATGCGGGTCTTAAGAAATTATTTTACTATCCGGCATATGACGTTATTTATTGGCTTTACAGAGATGATGGGTTTTTTACTTACAGCTGCGTGTGCTCATGCAGTGAGTTATTTTTTGCCGTCTTATGGTTTTAAAAACGTCTTATTTTATTTTGGGTTTATTGGGATATTCATAGTAGTTTTAATGATCATTAGTACGATGAAAAGATTTGCACCAAAATACCAATATGCCCCCCCAATGAGACATGATTTAAAATTAATTTTACAAGATTTTCGAGCTTTGATTACAGATCGACAAATGACTATTCTAGGGCTAATATCTTTTAGTTTCTTTTCTTTAGTTACAGCTTTTGCAGCTCTATGGGGAGTACCCTCTTTGATGAATCTTCATGGTTTGTCATTGCAACAAAGTACTCAGGCCATTTCCTGTATATTTTTTGGTATCGCAACTGGAGGACCATTAATTGGCTATTTGCATCTTAGAATAAAAAATTATTGTGCTTTAATAGCATTATGCGGAATTGTTAGTGCTATATTGGTTT
>JAGOUU010000022.1 GCA_018061105.1 Gammaproteobacteria bacterium | reverse complement strand
CTTCGGAAGTCTTATACGGTATCTTATCTGCTACAACTATTTCTGCAGTTTCATTGTCTAACGCAACTATAGATGGTGTAGAAACTATATTAGTATTACTGTCTTGCTGTAAAGCATACAACACTGCACGCAAATCGCCACCCTTTAGAAATCCTACTGTTAGACCAGAAAGTGGTAAATTTCTAGCTAAGTTATTAGAAACAGCAGCGGCACTCGTACCCAGCCCACTTAAAATTCCTACAGCTGTCGAAGTTGCTGTGCCTGTTGGCGCTGGGAAATTAGCCCCTCCGCCAAAACTACCACCCGGCACTCGCCATTCTATACCAAGATCTTGAAAGTTTCTCAGTGACACTTCAACGATTAAAGCTTCTACTAATACTTGATCGCGCCTTATATCTAATTGCGCAACTACTGATTTGATACTCCGCATTAACTCAGGGGGGGCTGTTATTACTAGTGTATTAGTATTAGGCTCAGCTCTGACTCCTGGTGCACTAGCATTACCTTCGCGTTTACCACTTGGTAGTTGTAAAGTACTGCCTATATTTCCTAAAGACGTTAAGCTTGAGTTATTATTTCCATTTCCTCGGTAATTACCTGCAGGCACTGCATCACCTGATGGGATTAAATTAGCACGAGCATTGCTATCATAACCAGAGCTAGAGCCACCCGAGTTAGTGCCGTAAAAAGAATCTATGACTCCTGAGATAACCGGAACTAAAGCATTCGCATTTTGGTATTTTAAGAAGATGACTTCTGTATCGCCTGTACGTGGTGTAGGAATGTCCATTTGATTAATTAACACTTTAAGCTTAGCTCGTTTAGTTTTATCACCACTTAGTAAAATGCTATTTGTTCTAATATCTGAGGCCATTTTGATCTGCTGCGTAGCTGGATCACCTAGTTGTTGCGAATTCATCAATAAATTAGTTAAAACTTTGACAATCTCATCAGCACTTGCGTCTTTTAGTTTTATAATTTCGACATCGTCTGTGCCCTGTTTATCAATTTGCTTGATGATATCTACTATTTTGGCAATATTGCTTGCCCTGTCAGCAACTACGATGACATTCGATGGCGCATAAGGGGCAATATGTCCTTGCTGATTAGCTAAATTTCTGAGAATTGGCATTAAAGCTGTTGCAGAAACATTTTTAACCGGGATAACTTGCACGACCATCTCGTCGCCTAAGGCACGTAAATTATTGCTGTTAACTTTACTATCGTATTGCTTAGCAACCGAATCGGGTACTATTTTAGTTACTGTACCTGATTCTATGGCACTGAATCCTAAGACTTGTAAAATAGATAAAAAAGCTTGGTAAGCTTGTTTATCGTCCATAGGTTCATTAGAAATTAAACTTGCTTTACCAGTGACTCGGGGATCGATAATAAAATTACGACCAGTTACGCGCGACATCTCACCTATTAGGGCTAGTAAATCTACGTCATCTAAATTCCAGATACGTTTATTGTCTGTTTGTTTCGATACATTTTGTACTTGTAAAACAGCTGGTTCTTCTAGTTCAGCACCAGCATCTTGATCGCTAGCTTGTGCATATGTACACACGCATAGAAATAAGCTAAAAAAACTTATTATAAAACTGATAGGTAATACTGTTTTTTTAATCTTCATATGTACTGTAATGTACCCTAATGTACTTTTATGTTTTTAATACGACTCACATCATACATTGCTAATTTATGTTTGCAAATTAGATCTTAAAATCCCACGGTAATTATACTTAATTATAGTATTATAGTTTCTTTTTGGCTGGACTATTATTTTTTCTTATCAAACTTATTAACTTTTGTATTGAATTCTTCAGAATCATCTTCAATATCATCCACATAATCAGGCTGGCTAACTGCTAACTCGTTTATCTCACTGGGGCTAGGTTGTATGGGTTGTATTTGCATCGGAGGAGGTGTAATTGAGCTTACTGAGCTGATTAATCTTATTGGTCTTATTGGTCTTGTTGAACGATTATCTCGGGATCGATTAACGCCAGCGATCCGAGTTCGAGAATTAAAGTGCATTTTAGAGCTAGTATCAGAGTTAGAACCAGATTGAAGCTCTAACACTGGGTATAAAATATATTCTAAGACATCATTATTTTTTATATAAACTTTATTTTTAAAAACATATTCTAATGTAACCAAGCCAGAGTCTGCTGGTAAACGATCGCCAATTACATAAGCTTTTTCTTTACCATTAGCATCTTGAATGATAGCCTCTCCCCTTTTGGGATCAGAGTAGGCCATAATGCCTTTAAGAGTTAATGGCAGATTAGTTTTTAAGGCATTCTCTAAAGAGCCACCCGGTTTAACCACTTCACCAAATATGTGTTTGGTTTCTACATTATTTACAAGTTTAAAATCTGAGAATTCTTCTGAAACTACTTGTACTTTTTGTATTTGGGGTAGCTGCCAATTTTTAAAACTAGAATGCAAAATATAAAGCAAGTACGATTGCCAAAATAATGTCAGAACTGAACCAAATAAAATTAAACGAGCTATTTTAGAATCACTAAAAAAATACTGGAGTCGAGAAGATATTGAATCTTTCCAATTTGAAAAATTTGAAAAATGTGACAAATCATGATATTTCATATAGTTTATTATAATAGATCACTAAATCAGTTACCATATTACGACTTACAATTTACAAACTACAAACAACCTCATGGATAATTTTAATATCATTCAACTTATAACTATTTTTGCCCTACCCGTTATTTTTGCCGTGACAGTACACGAGGCCTCACATGGCTATGCAGCTAATTATTTTGGTGATCGTACAGCCAAAATGCTAGGTCGGTTAACACTAAACCCTATTAAACATATCGATCCTATTGGTACTATTGCAATCCCACTAGGATTAATCTTAATTGGCGCCCCTTTTTTATTTGGTTGGGCAAAGCCAGTGCCTGTCACAGAACGTAACTTAAAAAACCCTCGTAGACAAATGGCTATTATTGCAGCAGCAGGCCCATTATCAAACTTGGTTATGGTCCTCATGTGGGCGGCTATCTGTAAACTGGCTACTTTTTTAACTACTTTAACTACAGCTTTATCGATTAGTTATATAAGCTGGATCAGTAAGCCCTTATTTTTAATGGGAGTAGCAGGAGTTCAAGTCAATTTAATTCTTATGTTATTAAATATCTTACCCTTGCCTCCCCTGGATGGCAGTAAAATACTTAATAATTTTCTTCGCGGTAAAGTAGCTATACTTTATGACCGTTTAGAACCATATGGATTTATTATATTATTACTATTGTTAGCTACTGGGATTTTAAATACTATCTTAATGCCATTGTTCAATAATACAATGATATTAATTAGACTTATTTTTGGTTTATAACCTGTTGTAACCTGTTCTATCTGGTTTACTATTATGGCATAATCAAAATGTTAAATAACAATAATAAAAAATATAACATATATATTTACAGTATTAAGGAGAATGCAAATGGTAAGTTTTGCTGAGTATATCTGGCTGGATGGGGCAAAACCCACACATGAGTTACGCTCAAAAACTCGGGTAGTAAGTCATGAAAGAATTAGTTTCGATCCTAAAGACTACCCTACTTGGACATTTGATGGTTCTTCTACCGGTCAGGCGAGTGGCAGTTTTTCAGATTTGTTAATCAACCCTGTCAGAGTTGTTAAAGATCCTATTCGCGGTAATAATAATGTTTTAGTACTTTGTGAAGTTTTAAATGCTGATCATAGTCCCCACTCTACAAACTCTCGCAGCAGATTAAGGCAAGTCTTAGAAAACGGGGCTGCTGAAGAAGAACCTTTATTTGGCTTTGAGCAAGAATATACTTTATTCCAGGGGGTTAATCCTATAGGCTGGCCAATGGAAGGATTACCTAAACCTCAAGGACCTTATTATTGTGGTGTAGGCACTGATAAAATATTTGGTCGTGACATCGTAGAAAAACATTTACAATATTGTATCGATGCCGGGTTATCTATTTATGGTATCAATGCAGAAGTGATGCCTGGGCAATGGGAATACCAAGTAGGGTATCGTGGTTTTAAAAACGATGAACTAGATGGCCTAACTATTTGTGATCACCAAATGTTTGCTCGGTGGTTATTGTGTCGTACAGCTGAAGCATTCAATGTTACTGTTAGCTTTGATAACAAGCCAATCAAAGGCGATTGGAATGGTTCAGGTTGTCACACTAATTTTTCAACTAAAGCAATGCGTAACCCTAAGACAGGCTATGATAATATTCTAAATATTATTGACCGCCTAGCTAAAAAGCATGAGCAACATGTTAAATTTTATGGTTATAATCTGCATGAACGTTTAACTGGTCTCCATGAAACTTGTTCTATTCATCAATTTCGCTATGGTGTATCTGATAGAGGTGCGTCGGTTAGAATTCCTATTAATGTCAAAGAAGAAGGCTGTGGATATCTAGAAGATCGCAGACCTGGTGCGAATTCTGATCCTTACTTAGTTGCTGCTTGTATTTTAACAACTGCCTGTAATTTAACTTGGGATTGGGCTGCCGGATCTTCTATAGAGCAGACTCAGACTATAAAAATATAATAAAAATATAGTAGCTTTTTTTGGGCAAATACTATTTGCCTAAATTTATGTTTCTGACTACCAGTTTACTTCTTGTGGATAGCTGGTATAATCATAGAAATTTCATTTTTATAATTTAACTTAGGAAATCTAACATATGTTAAAAATCAAAAGGTTACTAGCAAGCAGCTTAATTTCTGTTTTCTTTTTAACTGGCTGTACCCAAGACTTCAAAAACCAAGATATGGGCGCAGTTTTTGGTGGAGTTGCTGGTGGTATTTTAGGTAATCAAGTTGGCGGCGGTAGTGGTAAAACAATAGCCACAATCGTCGGTGCTACAGCTGGTGCACTAGTAGGCGGCTCTATAGGTCAGCGTATGGATAAAATAGATGCCATGAATGTTAACAGCGCTTTAGAAAACCAAAAAGACAACCGTGGTAGCACATGGGTAAACCCGAACACTAACGCTCGTTATACAGTAACTCCAACTGCAACTACTCATGACGGCTCTACTGCTTGTAGAGATTATAAAATGCAAGCTATCATCAATGGCAACAGTGAATTTGTCAATGGACGCGCTTGCCGTATTAATGGTCGTTGGGTTCAGCAATAAGTATTTTATAACATGATCAATGATTGTCTATTCTGTAAGATCATAGCCAAAAGCATACCGGCTGATATAGTCTTTGAAGACGAGGAATTCATCGTCTTCAAAGACATTAATCCAAAAGCAAAATTGCATTTATTAACTGTCCCCAAAGAGCATATTACTAGCCTTGCTCACGTTCAAGAACAACATAAAGATCTTTTAGGTAAAGCTTTATTTAATTTACATAGAATTGCCAAGCAGCATGGTGCCGAGGCTGGCTTTCGTACTATCATTAATACTGGCAAAGGCGGCGGTCAAGAGGTCGATCATTTACATATCCATCTTTTAGCTGGTAATTTACGTAGTTTTTAATAGATCAAGAGGTGGAGTATGGGTCTAAGTGGTATCAGTCCGGGTTCTTTATTAATAATATTATTAATCTTAGTTTTTGTGATGGGCGGAAGTCGCTTACGTACCCTAGGTGAAGACCTTGGTGCAGCTTATAAAGGCTTTAAAAAAGCTTTTAATGACAATACTGACGATTCGAATAAAACTCTTAAAGATTTAAGAGATTAGTTTTAAAATATGATCTAAGATCAAGGATGTTCAGATGAAAAAAAGATTACTATCTCTATCTGTAGTTGCATTAATTTCTGTAATAACAGTCAATAACTCGCAAGCGGCTGATTTAACTATTGTACATGGTTCTTCTGTGTTGCAAGAATCTTGTGACAATATACTTGATTTGGCATACAAAAATGCTCACAGTGAATTAGATGACGTCAATAATTATACTCAAGTCTCAAAATGGCGAGAATTAATTATACCCAATAATAATCAAAATAATTTATGCCCTTTTGATGTTTTTGTTTCAGCTTCTTTTATAGAAAATAATAAAGCTACTGAAGATAGATTTGTGATTTCTAATCAAATATTAGCAAAACTTATTCTAGATAATAATCCAGATAATAAAAATTACGACGAAGAAGCTTGGGAAGCTGTTACAGACATGGCTGTTGCGGAAGCTAAATTTTACTGTCAGGTTGATTATAATCCAGAAGTAGTTGCTATATTGAAAAAATATAAAACTCAAGATAATATTTCTAGCTCAAGTAGATATAATATATCGGCGCATTTGAAATGTTAATTGTAGTCGTTTACCCGAAGGTATCAACTTATAATCAATATGAGAAATCAAAACTGGGGGACACTATGCTCCACACAAGCTATTATAGCTAGATCAGAGCTGTATAATTCAATTAGACATTTTTTTAAAGCTAAAAAAGTCCTAGAAGTAGAAACACCTGTGTTATCAACAGCAACGGGCACCGATCCATATATAGACAGCTTTGAGGTTTTTAATCCCCAAGATAAAGATAAAAATAATAACAAATACTATCTTCAGACTTCTCCGGAGTTTGCAATGAAAAGATTGTTATGCTCTGGCATAGGCTCAATATTTCAAATATGTAAATCTTTTCGCGCTGAGCAAATTGGAAATTATCATAATCTTGAATTTACAATGCTAGAGTGGTATCGAGTAGGTTTTAAACTAGAAGATCTCATGGGTGAAATGGCCGAGCTTCTTAATTTTCTTATAGGATCAGCTGAGCCAAATAATAACAATACTATAATAAAAATTACTTATAAAAATTTATTTTTACAATATTTAAATTTTGATCCGCACCTAACAGGTGTTAACTTTTTAAAAAATAAAATTACAGAACTTTTACCTAATCAATTCGATCATCTAATTAATCAACCAGATTTTGATTCACGTTATAATCAGGACGATTTACTAATGATTTTAATGTCAAATTATATTGAAAAAAAATTACCAAAAGACAAATTTATTTTTATTTATAACTTTCCTGCTAGTCAATCTGCTTTAGCTAAAATTGATAATAGTGGTGATTACCCTGTTGCTAAAAGATTTGAGGTCTATTACAACAATATTGAATTAGCCAATGGCTTCTACGAGCTTTCTGATCATAAAGAACAATTATATAGATTCAATCAGGATTTATCTAAAAGACGAAGCTTAAATTTACCTATGGTAACTAAAGATGAAAACTTACTACAGGCTTTAGAATATGGACTGCCTGACTGCTCTGGTGTTGCTTTGGGTCTTGATAGATTATTAATGTTGAAGTTGGGGTATAATAATATTGAAGATGTTTTAACTTTTAGATAAGAATTAGATAAGAATTATTGTAGATAATTTAAAATTATTGTATATTTTTAGGCTAACATAAGGAAGTACCTTTAATGGTTGTGCAGTACCGTTTTGTAACATATTGGGAAGGATATCCAGAAGACGATGCCTCTGGTAAAAAAATAAGACCCTTTCCTCTAAATGAAATCTCTGATCAAGCTACACATGTTCCAATAGCTTTTTGTGCACCGGCAAAAGCTCATCCAGATGATCCTCTTGCTACTACATGGGAGTTTGATGATTCTTTTGTCTATACTAAAGCACAAATTCTTGCATGGATAGCTGAATTAAAAACCAAACGCGGGGATTCTCAAAAAATATTATTATCATTTCAAGATACACCAGACATTCATTGGTATCCCAATGTAGATCTTGCAGCATTTGCTAAAAATTTAGCTAAAGATATTTATGCTTATGGTATCGATGGCGTTGATATAGACGCAGAATCAGGTATGGGTGAAAACAAAAATCGAAAAGGATTTATTGGACCACGACATAAAGATGATCCCTATGTGCCTACTTTTATTAAATTAATAACTCTTCTACGTACAGAGCTAGATAGTTTAGCCGTTTTACACCCAAAGATACCTGCCAAAATTATTAGCTATACATGTTATACCCAAAGCGATTATGACAAACAAATTTTAGCCGTAACCAAAAATTGTATCGAGTATCTGATGACCATGGCTTATTGGGATACTCTGTCTGCTGATATAGTCTTATTTCAAACGTATGCTGAAATGATTGGAGACAGCAGTAAAATTGGTATTGGTGTTGCATGCCAACCCAGTGGTACAGATATGGCTACTGTAAAAGCAGTTGGGAAATGGTTAGTTTTAAATAATTACCGATCAATGATGCTATGGTCAGCGACCAGAGATCTTGATGGTACTTATGGTAATACTATAGTAGAGATTTTATCTCCTCCTAAAAATAAATTACAATTGTCGTTAGATGCTGATGTCATTTTTGCAGAAATGGAAACTCCTGTATATTACCCGAAACCAACTTGGGATTTCCTGTCATTACAATTGAGCCTAGTTTCCGCAGGATTAAAAAGTTTATGCTGTTGCGATTCTGATGATGATGGTTATGAAACAAAAAATACTTGTAAACCGTAGATTTAACAAAGTAGTACTGTGGCTCAGTGTCAAAAATATTAGCGTCTGAAATCAACTTCACATTCCGTCGGAACACAGATTGCACTGTTGACGACGCCATTAACTTAATTCAAACAGTTTTTTTTTACCTTCAGCCAACGCTAACCAATCCCTTGGCTTTAAATAATAATCAGTTAATTCAAATTCTTTTGATCCTGGCTCTGGCTGCCAATTATATTTCCAGCAGACTTCTGGTGGTAATGACACCAAAATAGATTCTGTCCGGCCGCCTGTTTGAATCCCAAAGATAGTACCTCTATCAAACAGTAAATTAAACTCTACATATCTGCCCCGACGGTAACGTTGAAAGTCTTTTTGTTTTACAGAATAGGGCTCTGCAAATCTTTTTTCTACAATGGGAATATACGCATCTAAATATTTTTCAGCAACTTTTTTAATAAAACTAAAGCTACTATCAAAGCCCCACTCGTTGAGATCATCAAAAAATAAGCCGCCTATACCCCGTTGTTCATTACGGTGTTTAAGATAAAAATAATCATCGCACCATATTTTAAATCTGTTATAGATATCTGAGCCAAAAGGATCACAAGCTTGTTTAGCCTGCTGATGCCAATGGATGCAATCTTCAAGATTGGCATAATAAGGCGTTAAATCAAAACCACCACCAAACCACCATATTGTTTCATTAGTTTTAGTATGAGCAATAAAAAATCTTAAATTAGCATGCGACGTCGGAACAAAGGGGTTTTTAGGGTGAATCACTAGCGAGACTCCCATCGCTTCGAAAGCTGCACCCTCTAATTGGGGGCGGTTTTGTGTAGCCGTTTTAGGTAAATTAGTACCCATAACATGTGAAAAATTTACCCCTGCTCGCTCAAAAATAGTGCCTTCAGCTAATGATCGGCTAATACCACCGCCGCCAGTTTTGTGCTGCCAAGCGTCTTCCAAAAAGTTTTTACCATCTAGTTTAGTGTAAGCAGCACACAATTCATTCTGCCAGCCTAAAAAGAACTCTTTAACTGCATTTTTATTAATTGTTGACATATATATTATTAACTTTTATTTACGTATTATTTTACCGGTTATACTATTTATTATAGTCGAAGGATTCTCATATCCACCCAAATCACCTAAAACAATTCCAGAAATTTTATTTATAAATACTTGTTGTAATATTTTTGGGTCTTTAATAGCATCAGCGCCGCTTAAATTGGCACTCGTAGAGATTATTGGCCCATTGAATAGATTACATAAATTCTTTACGACAGGATGCCCAGAGATTCTAACAGCAATTGTGTCGAAGTTACTATAAAGTAAAGGGTCTATTTTAGAAAGATTTTTTTTATTTAAAGGCAACAGCCAGGTTATAAAATCTTCTGAATTAAATAATTTAATTTGAATTTCTTGACTCAAATTAATGTAGTCAATATAAAATTCTACTTGTTTGAGATCAGCTGCTATGAGTATTAAGCCTTTGTTGGTACTTCTCTGCTTTAAACAAAGCAAATCTTCCAAAGCCTGGTGATTAGCGGGATCACAGCCAAGACCATAGACAGCCTCGGTTGGATAAGCAATAATTTCTCCCTGTTTTAAGAACTCTACTCCCTGTTGAGTTGTTATAAATTCTAACAACTGGCTACCGTCTTGTTATCAATTTTTTCAATATTTTTGTTTATAATATCTTTTTTAGCTTGTTCACGATAAGCTAAAATTTTATTAGCTAAGTCCTGATTATTTAATGCTAAAATTTGTACAGCTAAAAAAGCTGCATTTTTTGCACCTGCATCGCCTATCGCAACGGTCGCAACTGGGACTCCACCTGGCATTTGTACAGTAGATAATAAAGCATCAAGACCATTTAAACTACCTGCTGGTACAGGCACACCAATAACTGGTTTGATGGTATGAGCAGCAACGCAGCCTGCTAGATGTGCAGCTAAGCCTGCAGCAGCGATAAATACTGCACAACCTCTATTCTCAGCGTCTTTTATATAATCAATAGTATATTCGGGAGTCCTGTGAGCAGAGGCTACTTTAAGTTCATAAGGTATATTAAATTGTTCTAATATAGCTGCGGATTTTTTTAATAAGGGTAGATCTGACTCTGATCCCATTAATATGGCAACAAACTGCTTACTCATTATTTATTTTTCCCCTTCTGATCCTGATTCTGATCCTGATTCTAATTCTTCTGATTCCATAGCCTGTTTATAATTACAATCTTGCTGTGGGCAGACTTTGTTTGTCCCAGATCGCTTAGTAATTTTTTTAGTTAAAATAGGCCAATTACATTGCGGACATGGTTCGTTGAGTGGCTCATCCCAGGTAGCGTAATCACATTTAGGGTATTTTTCACAAGAAAAAAATATTTTACCACGACGAGATTTGCGTTTTAAAATTGTCCCTTTGCCGCATTTTGGACATGTTACATTAGTACTTTCTGGTTTTTCTAAAGGCTCTATATGTTTACAATCTGGATAACCGCTGCAGCCGATAAACTTTCCATAACGACCATGTTTAATGACTAATGGTTTATTACATGTTGGGCAATCATGATCTACTTTTTGTTCAGCTGCCTCGTCTTTGGTTTCTTCTAGGCTACGGGTGTAATCACACTCGGGGAAACCGTCGCAGCCTATAAATCTACCACTTCGACCTAGTCTTATTGATAAAGTATTATTACACTTTGGACAATTTTCATCTATTTTTTCCTGAGTAACGTCACTGCGTTTAACAGTATCATTAATATCTACAGTTAATTTTTTAAATGGCGTCCAAAATTCGCGTAATAATGGCACCCACTCTATTTCGCCACGGGCTACGGCATCTAATTGATCTTCAAGACCAGCTGTAAACTCATAGTCTACATATGTCCCAAAATAACTCGTTAAAAATTTATTAACCACTCGGCCCACATCTGTAGGATAAAACTTCTTATTTTCGAGAATAACATATTCTCGGTTCTGTAAAGTAGAAATAATACTAGCATATGTAGATGGTCGACCTATGCCATATTCTTCTAGAGTTTTAATTAAACTAGCCTCTCCATAACGCGGCGGTGGCTCAGTGAAATGCTGTTTACCAAAAATTTTATTGATTGGAACCGTATCACCTTCTTTTAGAATAGGTAAAAACCTGCCTTCACCGTCTTCTGGGTTTTGATCATCGATGCCTTCTTGATACAAAGATAAAAACCCTGGAACTATAATAGTCGAACCATTGGCTTTAAACAAATTTTGAGTATCGCCACAGCTTAGCTCTACTGCAACTGTATTAATAACAGCGTTGATCATCTGACATGCCATGGTACGTTTCCAAATGAGCTCATATAATCTAAACTGCTCATTGGATAAATACGCCCGTAAATCTTTTGGCGCTCGGCTGCAAGCAGTTGGACGTATTGCCTCATGGGCCTCTTGAGCATTTTTGGATTTATTTTTAAAATACCTTGGTTCATCTGGGCAATTTTTTTCTCCATAATGCTCAACAATACAGCTTCGAATTTCTGTTAAAGCATCTTGTGACAATGTTACAGAATCAGTACGCATATACGTAATTAAACCAGTTGTACCTTCACCAATTTCGATACCTTCGTATAATTGCTGGGCTACTCGCATTGTTTTTTGTGCGCCAAAGCCTAACTTACGTGAGGCTTCTTGTTGTAGAGTCGATGTAGTAAATGGTGGAGCAGGATTTCGCTTACGTTGCTTAGTTTCAACTTTTTCCACTTTTAGCGCTTGTTTAAGAGCTTGTTTTGATAATTTTGTTAAATTATCTACAGCAGTGTTAGCTGTAGTCTTGTCTGTAATACTAAATTGTTCGACTTTAGCACCAGCTAGTTTAATTAATTTAGCATTGTAGATTTTTTCAGGGCTATCTTGATCGTAACATTCAGCTAAAATACTCCAATATTCTTGCTGGATAAAACTTTCAATTTCAACTTCACGTTCGACAATAAGTCTTAAAGCTGGACTTTGTACACGTCCAGCTGATAAACCTCTTCTAATTTTGCGCCATAATAAAGGCGATAAATTAAATCCTACTAAATAATCTAATGATCGACGAGCTTGCTGTGCATTGACTAAGGGCATTAAGATATCACGTGGATTTGCAACAGCGTCGTTGACAGCTTTTTTTGTTATTTCATGAAAAACTACACGCTTAATAACTTTATCTTTTAGACCGCGCTTTTGGCTAATAATCTGAGCTAAATGCCAAGAAATAGCCTCTCCCTCACGATCCGGATCTGTTGCCAGATAGAGGTTATCTGCTGATTTTAAAGCTTTTATAATGGCATCAACGTGTTTAGTATTTTTTTCGATAAGTTGATAATTCATAGCAAAGTCATTATCGGGATCGACTGCACCTTCTTTGGGGACAAGATCACGAACATGACCATAGGAGGCTAATACTTCAAAGTCTTTGCCTAAGTATTTTTTTATGGTTTTAGCCTTTGCTGGTGATTCAACGATTACTAAGCTTCTAGTCATTAGTCATCTAATTAATTTGTTTAATTTTAATACAGTATATTTAGTTAATACTTATAAATATTGCTTTTGTCCACATTTTTTATCATTTATTATAATTTTATTGATTCTAGAGCAAATAAAATAAGATGCAATTATAAATCTAGAATATTTCTAATTTTTTGCATAACCTCCAGGTACTGTTGCTATATAGCCCATTATTTCTAATTGGATAAGCTGGGCCGCGATTAAATCTGGTGATAAATGGCTATTAGCAGCTATATAATCAAAATCTACAACCCCCCCCGCCACAGCTGATAATAATTGTTCCTGCACTGGATCGAGGAGACTTAAATTTAAGTTACGTTGCGGGCGTAAGCTGGGATTGGATAACTTAAACCCAGCAAGCTCTTCTACGATATCTTCTACCCTAGTTACTAGTTTTGCACCTTGTGAAATTAAATCTAAACAGCCAAGGGCCTGAGTATTAGTAATATTGCCTGGTACAGCGAAAACTTCTTTCGATTGCTCTAAAGCACACCGGGCAGTAATTAGCGAACCACTTTTACGAGCTGCCTCTATAACTAGCACTCCTTGACTTAAGCCAGATATGATACGATTACGCCTCGGGAAACAACTAGGATGCGGGAAAGTAGTAAAACAATTTTCGCTAATTATAGCACCGCCAGCTTCTAGTATTTTTGTTATATATTTTTTATTCTGATTGGGATAAACATAATCTAAGCTTGTACCTAGAACGGCAATTGTAGGAAAACTTGTTTGCACTGCGGTTAAATGGGCCGTGATATCAATTCCCAACGCGAAACCACTTGTAATAACATAGCCATATTCTGCCAATTCTTTACTAAAGTATTCTGCCATTTGCTTGCCATACAAAGTAGGTTTTCTCGTCCCAACTATTCCGATTTGTAACGCACTGAGAATTTTTTTATTGCCTTGTAGATATAATACTAATGGCGGATCATAGATTTCTTTCAATAAAGGCGGATAGTATTGATCGTAAATACTAATAATTTCTATGTTATATTTATTAGCAATCTCAAATTGCTTATTTACACTTTGCCACTCAGGTTTTATTATGGCATGGATCTGTTGTGAATTTAAGCCTAGTTTACATAAATCATCTCTGTTACAAGACAAAATATTTTCAATATTACCTAATGATTTTATTAAATGATGTATTCTTGTACACCCTAAATTAGGAATTGCCTGTAATAATAACAATAATTCTATTTTTTTATCTGTATCTGTAGATGAAGCTTGCACGACGTGTACTATCCAAGATTAATTAATTTTTGTCATCTCCGTCAGATCCCAACTTTTTTCTGTACTATGGCTGAGATGACAGTTTTATTGAATTTCTTACCAATTGATTACGCGCTACAGAATTATTACTATCGATTACCAATGCTAAACTTAAGTTATCAAAAGTTTGATAAACTAATACTTTACCCATTAAGGCTTCTGGTAAAAAAACTTCTTTACGATTATTATGATCACTGGTGTCAAAAGTATCTCTTTCAAAAAACGTAACGGATCGACGAACAGATTTTTCTTCTACAACAGATAATATATTTCCCACTTCTACACCTTGGTTACAACCTATATCAAGCAATACACTCTGTCCATTTTGAGCAAATTTTATGCCATCGATAACAGAAACAATTTTACCCTGCAGCTTTTCATTTTTATTTCGGCTTATTTTGATTTTTTCAGAATCAGTTTTAACTAAAACTTTATCTCCAACCATCACCTCTCGTAGAATATTGGAAACCTGAATTTTTGATAAACGATCTTTAATATTGAAGTCAATCAATTTTACATCGGCAATAAAAAATAGTGGATAACCCAGTATTTTTTTCTTAAAAGGCTCACTAGGATCAATAGCAGTAATGGGCGTTCCTAAACGGTAAATTCCCAAGGGCTGTGAACGATCAATTCTATCTAAGTTACTTGCGTAAATTTGGCTATCCTGCATTGACAAAAGCGTTCCATCTCTATCAGACACTACACGAGGTAATTTTTCTAGTTCATCTTTTTGAAAGATATGAGCATCTTTGAAATTTTGACGCCATTTACTAATCTCCATCGCCTGCTCAAGTTTTGCATTAACTTCTACCGGACGCATGTGAGGTGATAATTTTACTACTTCAGCAGCAAATATATTTACAATACCTAGTAGGATTACGGAACTGAACAAAGATATTTTTTTGTAAAAATTGGGCATTTGTTTAAATATTAATAATAATTTATATAATTATATAACCATTATCAATAAAACTATAGAGTCTAGCCCAATATTTAGAAAAAATTTAATAATACCTTCGGGTGAAATGCCCTCAGGTGAATGGTATGTCAATGGATAGATAAATGGATAGATAATTAGAATCTACGCTCATCTATTCCAAGTTCATTGAGCATATCTTTTGAAGCTCTTACCAAAGCATCTATAATTCCTGTTTCTACGACTGCATGTCCAGCTTCTCGGACTATTCTTAGCTCGGCATAATCCCAATGTTTGTTTAATAAATAAGCATTTTCTAACGGAGATAACATATCGTAACGACCGTGAATTAATTTTGCGGGAATTTCTTTAATTTTACTTATATTATTGAGGATTTGATTCTCTTCTATAAAAGCATCGTTAGAAAAATAATGGCTCGATAACAAAGCTAAATTCAAAGCAGTATGAGGATCTCGATAATGATGCACTACGTCATTATTTAAATGTAAAGTAGCGCAATGAGCCTCCCAGGCAGACCAAACTTTAGCAGCTGCCATGCGAGTTAAATCATCAGCACCGCTAAGATATTGTTTATAAACTTCAAATACATCATGCGGTTTGCTATCACCCAATAATTTAGCAAAAACTTTCCAATGTTCAGGGAAAAATCTATTTACACCATCTATATAGATCCAACCAAGATCACGTTTTCTTAATAAGCATATGCTCCATAACAACATAGCTTTGACCCGTTCTGGATGTTGCTCAGCATAAAGCAAAGCAAGAGTTGAACCCCAACCACCCCCAGCCACAAGCCAACGATCAATACTCAAATACTCACGGATAGCTTCCATATCAGAAAGCAAGTGTTGAGTTGTGTTATTTTCCAAACAATGAAATGGCTTTGACCGGCCGCATCCACGTTGATCAAATAAAATAATCCGATAAAAATTAGGATCGAATAATCTTCTTAGGTTTTTGCTTACTTCACCGCCAGGCCCTCCGTGGCAGCAAACAATTGGAATACCATTTGGATCACCGACTTCTTCTACATAGATTTCATGCAGCCCATCTATTTTTAAAGTATGCTTTTTGTATGGCTTAATACTGGGATAAAATGGCAACATATCTATAAATTATATTAATATTTTTAATAAAAAATTTCACATTTTGTATATATTAAACTATTGTAATAATAAATATAGATTATTTTTACAAATTAGAATATTTTTGATCTCTTCACCCGGGCCCCCACCCGGGTTTTTTTAAATTCAACTTATTTAATTTATTAACTTGTGCGCTTACGCTCATGTTCTTTTAAGAATTTCTTGCGTAGTCTTATAGATTTAGGCGTGATCTCAATTAACTCATCGTCATTAATATAAGCCATTGCTTGCTCTAATGTAAAAATAAGTGGTGGTGTCAAAATAATATTTTCATCTGATCCTGATGCCCTCATATTAGTTAGCGCTTTTGGCTTGATAACATTGACAACTAAATCATTGTCACGAGTATGCTCTCCAACTATCATACCCTCGTAAACTTCAGCCTGAGGTCCAATAAATAATTTTCCACGATCTTGGATATTATATAAAGAATAAGCAGTAGCTTTACCAACTCCATTAGATATTAGTACCCCCTTGGCACGCTTTCCAACTTTTTCACTAACAATAGGAACAAAACGATCAAAAACATGGTACAGCAACCCTGTTCCAGAGGTCATCGAAGTAAAGTCCATGTAAAACCCAATCAATCCGCGCGCTGTAATTTCATAATCTAATCGTACTCGTCCACGTGCATCCGGTTGCATGTCTTGTAATTGTCCACGACGATCTCCTAAGGCTTGCATAACCGCACCTTGATACTCTTGTGGTATGTCGGCAGTTAACTTTTCCATCGGCTCACACATTTCACCATTGATTTCTTTGATCACAACTTCCGGTCGTGAAACAGCAAACTCATACCCTTCTCGACGCATAGTTTCAATTAAAATAGCTAAATGAAGTTCTCCACGGCCTGAAACTTTAAATTTTTCTGACTCATCAGTTTGCTCAACCCGAAGCGCAACATTGTGAATCAATTCTTGATCCAAACGCTCAGAAATTTTTCTTGAGGTAACATATTTTCCTTCTTTACCAGCAAAAGGTGAGTTATTAATTAAAAAATTCATACTCATCGTTGGCTCATCTACTTCTAGAGCAGGTAAAGCTTCTATATTGTTACGCTCACAAATGGTATCCGAAATTCTGATCCCTTCGATACCGGTAATAGCTATGATATCACCCGAAGCAGCTTCTGGCATTTCAGTCCGCTCTAGTCCCATATAACCTAATACTTGAAGCACTTTGCCATTACGAGTGTTACCTTCACGATCGATGATACTAACCAGCATATTGGGCCTAATTTTGCCTCTTGTCACACGTCCTATACCTATTGCACCAACATAACTAGAATAGTCTAATGAACTAATTTGTAACTGTAATGGGCCATCTAATTTCCGTTCCGCCTTGGGAACATGTTCAATCAGCGCCTCAAATAAAGGCGTCATATCTTCTGAAGTTTTTTCTAAATCTAAAGTAGCGAACCCATTGATAGCAGACGCATAAACTACAGGAAAATCTACTTGCTCATCACTAGCATCTAAATCAATAAACAATTCAAAAATTTTTTCTAATACCCAGTCTACTCGTGCACCAACTCTGTCAACTTTGTTTATGACAACAATAGGTTTTAAACCATGTTTAAAAGCTTTTTGCGTTACAAATCTTGTCTGTGGCATAGGGCCTTCCACAGCATCAACTATCAATAATACGCTGTCAACCATAGATAATATTCGTTCTACTTCGCCACCAAAGTCAGCATGCCCCGGAGTGTCAACAATATTAATTCGTTGGCCTTTATAGCTAATTGCTGTATTTTTAGCCAAAATAGTGATCCCACGTTCACGCTCGAGATCATTACTATCCATGATACGTTCTTGGTGATCTTTTCTTAGATCTAAAGTCCCAGATTGACGTAACAAACAGTCAACTAAAGTAGTTTTTCCGTGGTCAACGTGAGCGATAATGGCAATGTTTCTAATATCTTGATTTTGCATAATTCTGATTTGACTATATTTTGGCTTTATAACTGAAAATTCTATAAATTAGACTCTAATTGTATACTATTACTCCTACTAAATAAAAAGAAAAAGGCAGTTTTATTAATAATCGATAAAATAATATACCCTCAATAAATCAAGCAGTTATGCTAAACACCTAGACTTTTTAAGTAAATTTGCCATACTTAAATATATAGGAACAAACTTAAGTAAAAATTTGAGTAATTTAGAGGTCCTATCTATGGTGATAAATAACAATATTTCTATAGCTCCCACCTGCGTAGCCTCCTGGCAATCGCTCGTACAAGAAGCAGGCCATAAATCTCATCTGTATCTCAACGAAGATCTCGAAAGTTACTTAATTTTCTTGTTAATACGTTTTACTAAGAACACTCAATTAGCTAGCAGTATTCTAGCACTCGAATATTTAGAAACTCATAATATACAGGGCTCAGCTCAGCGAGAACATCTTAGAGATCTTGGTGATAAATGCTTATTATTCGCCGGTTTTTATCCCGAACAAGCTCACAGAAGACTGGTGTCTTTGCCATATTTTGTTAATCTAGGCCGAGACGCTTATGATCAAATTGCCAAAAAAACGCTCAATTCAAATCAATTATATGAAGGCTTGAATAATTTATTTAATCAATTAGCAATAAATTTTGTGAATTTATTAAGTATATTGCAGCAGATTAAATTACTAAATCGAACTCATTCTTGGCTACCAGATGAAATCACTAAATATGAACAACAAATGCTAGCCAAAACTCAAGCTAATAAAGTTATTATAATGCATTAACCTATTCAAATCTTACTCTAGATGTACTAGATATTCTGGGTAAATCCTCTGCTGATCTTAATAATTTTAACAAAGATTCAAGACCTTCTATGTGGCGTCGTATTGGAGCTGCTGCCGATCCTTCAGAAGCAAATATAACACCGGACGTTGATGTGCTACTAGCAAGCTCTTTTTTCTTCTGTCTTAGAAGCTCATCAATCGCAATCGGGATAGCCGATAAATGTATGCGATTGCTCTGCGCATTTATTTGCAATTGCTCAACAAACTTTATAAGCCCATTAAAAAATCCTGACTCATAGGTTGTGATTTCTAACAGAAACTGACTCTGCACCTCTGCTGCATAATCCGACTCGCAACGTTCAGCCTCAGAATAGGGACGCAAATAAGTAAATATGGCTTTTTTTAGAGCGCTGGTATCTAAAACTGATTCATGCTTAAAACATTCTCCGTAATAAACAATTAAGCGTCTCTTAGAATAACAAGCGAGATCTAACGCGTCACTCTCAAAATCTTCATAAAATTCTCGAAATTCTCCAGAAACTGGCATAGTATCACCGCTAATTAATAGTTAGTTACAAAATATACAATCATTGGGATATTACCATATTTTATTTAAATTTAAAGAGATTTTAGAGATTTATGCTCTTAATTCACAAACCTTTTCTTCCGGCCAGAAGGTGCCGTTCACATGAAAGGTTAGTCAACTTAAATTAACAGCATCGAAAGTTCAGGCTTGATCACAAATCGTGGATGGCGCGTAAATGTGGATTTGAATAGCTTCAAGGCTAAAAATACCCTGGTTACTTGGCAGGGTTATTACTTGAAGAATTCTTGTGCGATATTGAATAAATATTCCGTGTTCAATATAAATTATATCTATTATCTGGCCATCAGGCTACCATTATTTGCTCATTGTCATAAATTGGACGCACCTTACCTATAGCGTACCTTCTAAGCTGCCTTAAATTAAAACCCAGTATGGAACTATAATCTGCACTAAGTGTTGTATTATCAGATTTCATCCTGCTACGCCTTAACTGACCACCATGCTTTATATGCCCAATGATAGCCTCAATGCCAGCGCGTCTATTATGCAATTTTATTTCAGTTTCTTTATCTAAATCTGGCATCTACCAATCATAACGTCTGCGCTTGGGGAGGTATATTCTTGAATACCACAGGATTCTAAAAAATCTTTATTTTGATAGCTATGATAACCTCTATCAAACGCTAGGGATGGTGGGCTTATATTTGTATCTTACACTGTTGAGTCTGTATCAACTTCTGTTGGACAAGCATAGCTAAGTTTAGCTGCGTGCGTAGTGATAGTATTAGCTAATTGGCGTTGAGTTTCTGGAATTAACCTTGAGCGAAAATCTTCTATCTTGGTATGGTCGGGCGCGTGCCATTTATCTACAATCCCTCTACCACAAAATAATTGAAATGCAGCATTATCGTTAAGTGAATATTCAGCCTGTCTATCAGTTAAATTATACATTTGCTGCAATAAGTAAACACCTAAATGGATTCTGATTTTAAGCGGCCTACCGCGCCAATATTGCTCTTTTTGTGTATTTTGTAAATCAGGTAAAATAATTGCCAACATGTCTTCCCATGGAAGTTTATTGGCTAGTTTTATTAAAG
>JAGOUU010000094.1 GCA_018061105.1 Gammaproteobacteria bacterium | reverse complement strand
TAATGGTAGTGTATACGGTTTGGGACCGTATGGCCTGGGTTCGATTCCCAGCTCCCCGACAAGAAGAAAAGCTTTTTAAAATATATTATTTTTGATATGCTATTCTTCGTACAAAACAATAAAACACCAAGCGGGTGTAGTTTAGTGGTAGAATACCTGCCTTCCAAGCAGGGGACGAGAGTTCGATTCTCTCCACCCGCACAAATAAATTAAAACAACCTAGATTCTTTCTGGGTTGTTTTAATTTTAGTATAATGAACTCATGGAACACTACACAAAAGAATCTTTCCAAAACACCATCCTCGCCGAAATCAGGTGAACAGGCCGTCCAAACTGCACCTAGAGATGTAGCTGCTAGCATAGAAATTACAGCTTCACTAATATTAGGTATAAAACCTGCTATACGATCGCCAGTTTTTACTCCTTTTGATTTAAAATATAATACTAATTGTGCCACCTGGTTTTTTAACTCTTTGATACCTAATGATTTAGTCTCACCTTTCTCATTTAACGCTATAAGCGCAGGATAATTTGGCTCAAGATTATCACGAATCTGATTATATTTTGAATCTAATAAATTTCTGGCAAAATTTAATTTAGCTTTATAAAACCAACGATTATTTTGAAATATTACAGATCTCTTTAAAATTTCTTCCGCAGGAGAGTCCAAAATAATTTTACTATAGTCCATAAACTCTTGCCAAAAAAGTTCAGGATAGTCTATCGACCATTGATAAAAATTAGAATCATCTAAAAAATTATATTTTTGAGCAATCAACCTAATAAACTTATATAAACTACTTTTAGATATACTTTCTTCTGTGTTAACCCAAATTGGCTTATTTTGCATAATAGAATCAAAAAATTCATTTAAAATATAACATATAACATATTAATACATTAATTCTCAATTACTATATATTCCCATATTCCCCAACCTATTAATAATTTTATTGCAATTACGCAATACGTATTATATTAATATAATTATACCAATTTACATGGAGGATTATGGTATGCCAGATCGCGTTATATTTTCAGGTAAAATCACTGAACTACCCCCTAGGATTTTAACAACTTTTAATTATAGAACACATAGCTTAGGTCAACTAAATGATCTAGAGACATTGTATGACTATCGTTTCCCTGATGAAACAGCTAAAAGATCCTTTTTTTTATTATCAGTAAATTTACTCTGTTGGTTAAAATTTGAACGAATGAATCCTAAACTTTATGATGCAGATTATTTTCCATCTATGGATGATAGCGATCTCAAGCCTGTGTATTTACCAGAGAATAATTATGTTATACACTTAGTAGCCTATAGTGTATCACCGGAATTATTAGAACAATTATATTATGCTAAAAGCGATTTTATTGGCCGTTTTGTTGAAATTGATGGCTGTCATACCTTATTAGTTCATCCGAGCTTAAGAGACGATGTTCTTTTTCAACGTCTAGGATGCACTCTGAGCAGTCGTAAATTTTATTTTCTCCCTGCGGCATCACCCCGAACTGGCCTAACATGGGAGCTTGGAAGAGAGCAAGACGCTTTTTTTACTAAACTAAGCTTTAGAGGTCAAAACCCGCAGCCTAATCCAAAAAGTGATCTCAGTTTCCCTGGATCAGAAGAAGGAAAAACTTCTGTTTATAAAAGTAGTACCATTTTAGCTTTAGATCATCCTAGTAAATCCAGTTTTTTGACTGATGAATTTTATACACAATTAAAGCCAGAAGTTATTTCTCTGACAGGGCACTCATATGGAGTATTATTTAGAAAAATTCCAAAAAGTCAACTCACAGACGGCACCATCATTCCATTTTTTTCTCTTGCGTATACGCCTGTGGACGGTAGTAAACCGTTGCTGGTTAAATTCATAGAAGACTCTGGCTTATCTATAGAAAGATATTTTGAATCTTATTTCTATGATAGTGTTATAAGATTTATTATTGCTAATAGCCTTACAGGTATTTATGCAGATCATCTACATGGACAAAATTTGTTAATTAAATTATTGTTAAATACTTCTTCTTATCCCGATAAAATAAAATTTACTAGTCTTTCACCTGAAGTTTTCTATCGAGATACTAATGATTTAAAAATATTTATTGAAAGCGAAATGCCAGAATATACTACTTTTCGCAAAAAAATTGCTGCTCCTGAATCAAAGGCAACGCCTGGATCTTATTTGTATTTAGCAGCAACCGATTTTATTAAACGCAGCATTGTTCCTATCTTAATGGCATTAGAACGTTGGCAATTAAGAGGATTTTTATCAGATCGTACGAGAGTAAATTTTTCTTCCTATTCACATTTTATTTTACCTTTTTATACAAAAATAATTAATCTACAAGAACTTAGTATCAACCAACCTGGTTCAACTACAGCTAATTATGATTATAATACTTTAGGAGAATTTACGGCTTTTTTACTACAAGAAATACGGATGACCCAAGGTTCACGTCGAGAACGGCAATGGATGAAAGAAGCTGGTGAGATTGCAAAAACTGCAATAGCAAATGCCAAAATTACACCTGTAATTGACATGGCACGTTATGAACGTTTACGTGAATATTCAGAATTATTTCAACAAGTTTATGATCAGCGGACTAGCGATTTAGATCGTCCTAGGGTCTGTTGATAATTGAGATAAGCGATTGAAATAAAATAGCAAACTTGTAATATTATGTTGTCTAAATAAAATAATATAAAACGAGTTTGCTTATTTATTTCAAGACCTTACTGGCAATTGTCAACAGCCCCTAGGCAATCTGTTCGAAAATAAATAAAATTAATTATAATTAAGCGACTAGATTGTGTTTTTTATAAATTAGTTTAGAATGAATTTCATTTTTAACAAATTTCTATAATGTCCAATTTATTAGATTTTTTCAAAAATGAAACTCTGGCATTCTCATTTTTTATAGATACTTGGCTGATTGCTATGTTTACAGAAGATGAACTTAAAGCAAAATTCCTTGACGCTGCACTTGTAGCTGACAAACAGCAGAGACTTCTTTTTGATCTCAATGAAACTATACGATTCCATTTAAGATTGATCATTACTTTAGAAGATAAATTTCCGTTGACCTATCCTTGGAGAACTGTCATTAGAAAAGAATTTGCAACAGTGGAAGAAGCAATATTATTTATAGACAACTCTCATTTGCGAATTACTGAATTAATAACAAATTTAAAACATAGAATATATTTATTTATTATGAAGTTTATGGAATTAAATTTTGAATTAATAGCTGAATTAGAGCAAAATTTATATCTTAATTTAGTGAAGCTGGAAGAAGAGCGAGTTGCCAGTGTAAGCAAAATTGAACATAAAGCAACTATGAGAGCAGCGCACAAAAGACATGGACTTATTATAAATTCTGAGTTATCTAAATTCATGAAACAAGAACAATATCTATTTGTAAGAAAAAGCTGTCAGGATATATTTTTACTTATTCAACATATTCACTATTACCAAACACAACGTGCCCTTGCTGGAGATTATGTTAAGGAACATAAGAAAACTTCTGCTCTGCGTTCATCCGCAAAACTGAAACCAGCTCCAATATACACCCCATATTATCTTTTGCGTCAAGCACTCCCTGCGTCCCTCCCACTCATCCGAACTCTTCGGGGAATTGCTTCAGTTTCAATTAGGGCGCCAGCAGTCCTTGCACAAACAACTGAATCAGCAGAGGAAAGACCCGTGATTATGAGTGGCTGCCCAGGGCTCCGTCGGCATAAATAATTTTTAAAATCTTTGCAGCGAAATTTTTGATCTGGGAATTATATTTAATTTTTTACAAATAAAATGACCAGCAGAAATTAATCTATTCATATCTATACTAGTTTTGATATTTAAACCATCTAGCATATACAATAAATCTTCCGTAGCTAAGTTGCCTGAAGCACCTGCTGCATATGGGCAGCCACCCAGTCCGGCGACAGCAGAATCTACTGTATTGACTCCCATTTCTAAAGCTGTATAAACATTTACTAATGCCTGTCCATAGGTATCATGAAAGTGCACGGCCAATTTATTTACTGACACTTCTTTGCTTACATGAGAAATTAAATTTTGAACCTGCAATATGGTTCCCACACCAATAGTATCTCCCAAAGAGATCTCATAACATCCCATGTCTAATAATTCTTTTGCTATTTTAGTCACAATTTCTGGCTTTATCTTACCTTCGTAGGGGCAACCTAATACACAAGAAATATAACCTCTGATGGGCTTATCATGCTCTAAACTCAATTTTATTACAGATTTAAAACGTTCTAGACTTTCTGCAATCGTACAATTAATATTTTTTTTACAGAAAGTTTCTGATGCAGCTGTAAATACAGCAATAGATCCAAGATCGGTAGAACATTTTTTATGAAATAACTGCTCTAAACCCTGCAGATTTGGCACCAAAGCGGAATAATTTATTTTAGAATAGTTAGAAATTTTTAAACCAGCTAATACTTCACTTGTATTAGCCATCTGAGGCACCCAATTTGGGGAAACAAAAGATCCTATTTCTATATTATTTAAGCCAGTCACACTAAGAAGATTGATAAACTCCACTCGGGTATCGACATCTAAGTTAATCTGCTCGTTTTGCAGGCCATCGCGAGGGCCAACTTCAACAATTTTGACTGTTCGCATAATTAAACTAAAAATTTGGTGTGTTTAAATCAGAGCCGTGCGCCAGCAGGCTATTTAATCATACTAACGTAATAATAAAATATATGCACTAAGTTTATGCTGTGTTGTTTCTGCTGCGTTTAAGTTCGACGAAATCAGGGATTACAAATATTACTATCTACCTCTGCGATTAATAGTTGTAGTCCGCCCGGTAGCTTCTGCTACCGCAGCTGACTTAGCAGCCGTATCAGCTTCTGATTTGGTTTTAGTTTCTTTAGCAGCTTGAGCCTTGCCCTCTGCAGTTCCGGCTTTGCCTGCCATACCGGCGCTGTCTTTACCGGCACCTTTTGTATTTCCCGCACCTTCTTTGCCTTTATTAGCTGCCTCTAGAGCTTTTGCTGCTCTTGCTGCTTTCAATGGACTATAACTTGACGCCACAACAAACCTCCAAAATATTAAGTTCTATACCTAATTTTAACATCCTGACGTTAGCAAAACAATATATTTAGGTAATATTTGTAGCGCCAATTTAGTAAGATCCTAATTAGCCAAAATAGAAAGTTCCGCTTAATCTGACTAACTAGTTGAATGTTGGTATTAAATTATCAATAGGTGCTGTTTTCGCTTGCGCTCAAAGCAGCGCC
>JAGOUU010000093.1 GCA_018061105.1 Gammaproteobacteria bacterium | reverse complement strand
CCATAAAGTTCTACATCAGCCGATCCAGCAGCTATCTTAGCTTTTTCAGTCGTTAAAATACCATCCTGTAGTTTAAAATTACCACTTATATGATCAAATTTAAAACCAGATTCAAATACATCTGAGCAATCAAATCGTAATCTTTTATTTAACGACATGATATTAAAAAACCCAAATAAACGTCCAATCCCGAGCTCTATATCAGCTATTTTGCCATAACCAGAATCAATTTGGAGATCACCATGCGCTTTTTTGAAATCAAAATCTAAGAAATCAGATGGCCAAGTCAGATTATAAGATCCATTAAATTTTATTTTTTCACTAAAATTTGATTGTTCAAATAAACTAACAGTCTTAGCTAAGTTTTTAATTTTATACCTTCCATTGATGTTAGATACTTTTTGTTCTTGATAAAGGCTATAGCTACCATTTAGTCTTAAATCAAAAATATTTCCTTCAAGCTTAGTATTCAAAATTGTAAATATTTTATCTTTAGAATCTACGAGTGTATTTAAATTCAATTTTCCTAATAGTAAATCGTTATAACTCAAGTTATTAACATTTAATACCAGCTCCGGCAAGTTAAAATAGTCTACATTTTCTAAATTAAATTTATCTTCTGAGGCTGTATCATCCATATAAATAGCCAATTTTTTAAAATCAGCGTAAATTTTATTTTGTTTACTTTTATTTTGCAGAAAATTTATATTACCTATTATATCCGGCGTATTAATAGCAATTGCAGAAGCCTTAGGATCTGATATATAACTAAAGCTACTTATAGTATTGTTTATAAATGTAACATTATATCTAAAAGCGTCATAAGAATTTTTAATAATTACTACCTTGGTGCGTAATAAGTCTTTTTCAGATTTATTCAATAAATTATTAAAATAAATTTTAGGAAGATTTACTGCTAAACCTGACAGATCAGAATCAATTTCAATATTGAGCTTTTTTTTATTATTATTTAAAGCCAAATTAAAATCTGTCACTCCTGTTATATATTTATTTAAATCCAAAGCAAAATAGTTTAATAAAAAACTTGAATCTATCCGACCATTTAAGAATAAATTAAAGCCTTTTTTGTCACTGCCATTATAATCTAGCTTAAATTTAGCTATATTATTATTCAAATGAGCTGAAAGATTTTCGCTTGATACTGCTGTATCAGTAAAAGCTATGGCACCATTTAAATTTGTAAAACTAAATGGCGTATTTTCAACTATCAGATTATTATTCTTAAATTCCAAGCGACCTGCTATTTCTTGCTGGATTTTATTATTATGAGACACTAATGGAATTTTTAGATTTAATAACAAATCCATGGTCCCGTCAAACTTGATAATCTTATTAACGTCATCGAGTTTATGAACTAACGGAGTGTTAGCAATCAATACAGGCAGCTCAACTCCAGAAGTATGAATAGTACCATCTAATTTTAAATAAGTATTCTCTGTATTGGCAAGCTCAGGAATAGTAGCACGGATTTTACCAATTTTATTATTACCAATATTAGCTTTTGTAGATACTATATTTAACTCTTGTCCATAAATTGTCAAACTAGCGTCCATATTTTCTAATTTGGGCCACTGAGCATGGTAATCCAAATTTATATTTAATAAGTCTGCTTGTAAGCTAAAAATATTTTTATTGTCCCAAGCAATCTTAGCCTTGCCGATGCGACCTGACCGTAAATGTTGGTTTAACCAATCCTTTGCAGTTTGGCTAATTATTTCTGATGGTAATTGAGCAAGAAAACTTTTAGCTTCGGTGTTACCAAAATTAATTTTGATATTCTGGGCATCAATTTGACTATCAATTTGACTATCAATCTGACTAGCATTGAGAAGCTCTCCGTCAATTTTAAAGTCTGAACCAGCAAAACTTATAGCTAAGTTTTCTACTTGTAATTTAAATTTATCAAATTTATTATAATCCACTGAACCATAGGTTAATTTGCCAGAAATTTTTTCAAACAAGAGATTATTATCGTTATATTGTAATTCTAGTTTAGGCGACGCAACTACCAACTGAATCCCAGAAGCAAGATCGAAACCCGTATAATTATCTTTTTGAATACTTCCCCAAATTTTAACTTCTGTTTTTGGATCAAAACTTAAAGATTTTAAAGCTATCTTATTTTTGGCTCGAGTTTGGGCAAAAGAAAAGAGATAATCAAACAATGGTGAACTATTAGTATAAAAATAAAACTTATGATCAATTGTATGTGTTCGATCATATTTTAAAGATAACTCTACTTTGTCAGCTTCTTCTAAATCTTGATCCCCAACCTGTTCATCAAGCGCAGTATTAACAATGCTTTTAATATAAAAATAATTTCTAGTTTTAGAAACAGTCAGACTATTTAAAATAATCTTTTGCTTATTATTTAGATTAATTTCGATATCTTTTATTTCACTATTTCTCAGATCTATACGGGCTGTATTAAGCTTTTGATCGTACGTCTTAAAAATATAATCTAGATAGTTTTTTAAATTAATATTATTAATATCTAATTTAAAATCAGAGTTATAATCAGGAATCTTATAGGCTATTTCACCACCATCAAGTATAAATCTTTCTATATATAGATTTAAATTAATTAAGCTTTTTAAGGGGTGAATAACAATTACCGCAGAATCAACAGTAATTTTGTCATCAAGAACTAAATTATCTACTTTTGCTTGAAACTTAACTCCGCGCCAAGAAAACTTTAAATTTGAAAACGTTATGGGCGTATTAGTTTTTGTAGTTATATAATTAGCAATATTTTTCTGATATGATGGAAGTATAATAAGCGTAATAATAATTAGCAGATAAATAGTCGCAATACTAAAAAATAATCCGCCCAATACTACATAACAAAATTTTTTCAACTTCTTGTAAAACATAACTAACATCCTAGCATTTTTTAATTCTAATGCCCAGTGTTAATTATATTTCATCTTAACTCCTACCTCCCTCAAGAGCGTCCAGGAACTACTCTTGGAGCATCAACAGTTTGTTTCAAGCTTTCAGTTATTGCCTTCACAGGATCAGAATCTGATCCAACTTGCCGATCCAATGCATCTGATAATACTTTTAGACCAGCACCAAATGCCTCAAACTTTTTTAATTGCTCCGTATCTGACTTTCTAGCTGCCCAATAAATAGATTTATCGGTAGATATCTCTGCTCTTTTAGCTCTAATAGCACTCTCATTGGAAAAGCCCATTCTTCCTAAGAAAGCATCTAAATCACCGGAGGCGCTACTTTTAGACGATAAAAATAAATCAACAATTTTTCTACCTACTTCCTTGTCACTTAAAGTTGCAGCAGTATCTCCACAAATATACTGTTTTATTCTCACTTTAGCAGCTGCCAATCCTTGTGCTTCTCCCGACGGCGTTCCGGTAACCTCTATCGGCATACCTGCAGCCTTGAAAAACTCTGCATAAACATAAAATAATGCTACTAATTCCGGATCTGATCCACTTGCAAATACCGTAGGTGTCATACCTTGACGACAGCCAGCAATATACATGCTTAAGAATACTTCTAATGCTAATTCTTGTTTATGTGAAGTATGACTGATACTACGCACTTCGGCTCTTGCATCTTTAATAAAAAACTCGCTTTTTGTGCTATCATAAGTTTCACATTTTACCCAATCGCCATCAGCGGTATGCCCTGCAGGAGCTTCTTGGACAGGCTCAGCAGCTGTTAGGACAGCAGGACCTGCGGCATCATCATCCGATCTCAGAACAGGCGCCGCAGGTGGAAAGGCAGGAGCAACGCCGGCTGCTAATAATGCTTCAGTTTGGACGGCAACGGCACGAGCATCTCTTAATGGTGTAATAGTAGTTTGAACAGCTACATCACTTACCGCACGCTCTGCTAACTCTGCTAATTCTTCTTTTAAGCGTGCGATTTCAGCTGCATGGGCAGCTCTTAATCTCGTCAATTCTTCAGCACTTTGTTTACCCGCTGCTTCTGCCGCAGCCCTAAGCGCAGCTACCTCAGAAGTTGATGCAGCATTACTTTGTTGAGCAGCTGCTAATTCAGCTCTTAATGCCGCCAATGCGCTGCCAGCACGCGCAGCGTCTGCTGCAGCGTTAACTTCTGCAAGTGCAAGTGCAGCTGCATGAGCAACTCTTTCACTTACTGCACCAGATTCTGCAGCAGCTAGTCCTGCATGTAATTTTTCTATTTCTGCAGCATGAGCTTGAACTGCACCTTGAAAACCTGCTGATTGTAAAGCAAGCTGTCTATCTGCTTCGTCTAAAGCATTACGTAAGCCATGATGCTCCGCAGCAAAATCAGCGCGTAGTTTTCCAATCGCTCCTTCTAATTGTTCGGCTCTAGCTCGTGCAACTGCAAGTTCTTCAGTTGCTAATGCTAAAGTCCTATCTCGAGCTGCAATGCTTTCTCGCGCACGCTGATCTTGTGATGCAAGATCTGCTCTTAAAAGCCCTAATTGATCCTCATAACTTTTTTTAACTTCATGCAATTGTTTTGTTAGAGCCTCTCCTTGTTCTTTCAACTGTAACTCAAGCCTATTGCGTTCAGATTGAAGTGCATCAATACTACCTGACGCTCTAGAAGAAAGTGTGCTAATCTGTTCACTGTGAGTTCTCTCAGAATCACCTAGTAGTTCATCAAATTCTGCTCTCTGTGCGGCTAACCTTGCTTGTAATCCCGCTATACTGTCATCTTGTTCTTGTATTAAATCCTGTGATGACCGATCTTTTGCTGCAAAACCTTCTGCCTGAGCTTGACTAACTGCTGTAATCGTAGCTAATTCTCCAGCCAATGATTCTATTTTAATATCTCTTTCAGATAAAGCAGCGTGTGCAGTAGTTAGTTGTGAATCACGCTCTTGTATTTTACGTATAGATTGTTCTTCTAATTCTGCATTTGCTTGGCTAAGGGCACTGATTCGTGCCACAGCTATCAGCAAACCTGCTTGCAACTTACCTTGCTCTTCCGTTAGCTCAGATTGGAGTGTAGTCAAAGCATCAACTTGCAATATAGATTTTGCTAATTGGTCACCTAGTCTTGCTATTTCACCAGTTTGTTTCTTAACCCCAGCCTGAGATTCAGCTAACTCGCCTTCTAAAACTTCTCGAGTAAATTTCTGTTCTTCCAACTCTTTTTCATGCTCTGCAGCTTTTTTAACAATTTCTGCTTGAGCTTTTGCAAGTCTAGTTTCTAATTCTGCATTGCCAGATGTTTGTGCAACAAATGCACCCTCTAATTTCAGTGCTTCACTTGCTTTTTTATCAGCATCAGCCTTAGCAACTGCAAGCTCAGCTCCCTGAGTAGCCAATGTAGATTCTAATCCAATTAAGCGTGCAC
>JAGOUU010000092.1 GCA_018061105.1 Gammaproteobacteria bacterium | reverse complement strand
AAGTATCAGCTTGCCACTGTCAGTATTAGCTATAATATGTCCTATAGTTACAATTGTATTACTAATAGTTTTACCTCACAGTGTGCCACTATCAATTGTTTTTTGTGTGGTATCCTTATTACCATTCATAGTAAATTTTTTAAATGGTATAAGAGCTGGGATAAAATTTGGTTCGCAAGGGGCAGCATTGGTACATAGTGATTTGCCTGGACAGATATTAGCAACTTTAGCCCGTTTAATTTTTCCTGTAGCAGCAGCAGTAAGTATAGCTATATGGGGCGTGCCTGCAATAATACTATTTGCACCGTCAGTGATAGCGATAATTCTTGATATAATAAATACATTTATATTCACATCATGGGTGGCTAGTTCTCTTTCAAATATCTTTCGCAATGGAGCAAAGCTTGATCTTGTAACTTTAGACGAGAGTTTTCGGTCAAGTTTGACGAATGAAATGCTAATGGGACGGATTGTTCAAGAGCTTTCAATCTCACGGCCAGCTCCGTCAGTTCCACTATGCACCGGTGGGGATGATGAAGTTAGGGTAACAACGGATAACGACGACCATCCTTCTTCCTGTGTATTGCACCCTATTAGGCATACTATGGTTGGGGTACGGGCAGTTACTTCTTGTCCAAAGGAAATAATTAAAAGAGCTCAGCGTATGCAAGTAGCGCAGGTAGATTAGATGTTTTTTATTCAAGTCTCTAGTTGAATTAATTCAATTAGAGACTTAAATTTTTTATAGGGAACTGAGATCTTGAAAGAAAACTCAATTTTTTATACAATCTAACGTTATTCTATAGTTTTACATCTATTCTATTATCAAATTCCCTTGGAGAACTAATGTTAGAGAACTCTCATCTTGATCCTGATTTAGGTTTTTCTGAGACACCTAAGCAAAATACAGCTAGCACATTTTTAAATAGTAAAGTCTTACCCTGGCTTATTTGTAGTCTAGGTATTTTATTTTATTGCTATGAGTTTTTTCTCAGGGTGGCCCCTAGTGTTATGACTGCTGACATTATGCGCTTCTATCATATAGGTGCAGCAGATTTTGCTATATTAAATGCTTTTTATGCCTATGCTTATGTACCTATGCAAATTTGCGTGGGTTTACTAATGGATCATTATGGTCCTAGAAGATTATTGTGCATGTCTATTTTGTGCTGTGTTGTCGGTTGTTTTGTTTTATCGTCTTTTGGCATTTTATCTTTGGGTAAATTAGGCTTTTTTGTTATAGGATTTGGTTCAGCGTTTGCTTTTGTCGGTGTATTAAAACTAGCTGTAAACTGGTTACCACCTAATAATTTAAGTTTTGTTTCGGGAATAACAACTACTCTTGGCTTATTGGGAGCAGTATTTGCGCAAAGACTATTGCCAGATTTATTAGATGTTATGGATTGGCGTGAAACTTGGTTATATGCTGGTGTTGCTGGTGTTGTTGTATTTGTTATTACTATTCTAACAGTTCGTGATCATCCAAAAAATAAACTACCAGAAGTTGCAAATATTCCAGAGGCAAGCTGGAAGTCTTTGTTATATGATCTAAAAACAATGATAAAAAATTATAAATTTATTATCAACGGTCTAATTGGCTGTGTGCTATATTTACCGGTTGGATTATTTGGTGGATTATGGGCTATTCCATTTTTTGAGCAGGCAGGTGGTTTGAGTCATAAAGCGGCGACTAATTTAGTTCCTGCAATTTTTATAGGTATGGCTATTGGTGGTCCAATTGCAAGTTTAATGTCAGAATATATTGGACGTCGAAAAATATTCTATCAAGTGTCTTTATTAATATCATTAGTATTATTTTTGATAATAATCTATTTCCCTCAATTACCTATTTATACTTTAGTGGCTTTATTATTTGCTTTAGGATTAATTTCTGGTTCGCAAATATTAGTCTTTGTTGTTGGTATCGAGTTGAGTATAAAAGAAGCTGCTGGAACATCTACTGCAGCGACTAATTTTTTGGTCATGTTTAGTATGATGATTCTATCGCCCTTAATTGGCAGACTGTTAGAATATTCTTGGAATGGAGTGCTGGTTAATGAAGTGCCGATATATTCTACAAGCAGTTACCAAACATCTTTGTTATTATTGCCATTGTGTTATGTTATAGCTTTATTATTGTCTTTTTGTCTACATGATACGCATCCCAAAGCTGCGGCGCGTAGATTAGCACAAGAGCAAGAGTTGTTAGTGATGAAGAAATAGCCAAACGTGTGTCAGGCACCAAAAGTTACGAGAAACTTAAGCAAACTAAGCAAACAATAAGATTAAGTCATTTAAAAATCTGCGTCCAAGCTCTGTGACGCTTAATACTTGATTAGGTGTCTTATCAGAAAAAATAAGCCAATTATTTTTTATGGCTTGTTGAATAGGCTGTTGTAAATTTGGATTCGAGAAATCTAAATGAGTGTAATTTTTTAATTCTGATTCTGATAAAGGTTCTAAAATTCTTAGACGATTCATCATATATTCTAAGATGATTTCTTGTTGATTTAATTCTGATTGTCCGCTTAATTTAGGTAGTGCTGAATTAAGATAGCGCTCTGGGCTTTTTTGCTTCCATTGTCTGATTATATTTAAATTATTTATACTAAATTTACTGTGTGCACCGGCGCCAATGCCTATATAATCTCCATAGCGCCAATAATTTAAATTGTGTTTAGATTGAAAAGAAGGATGAGATGTAAAGGCTGAAATCTCGTATTGTTTATAGTTATTTTGTGCAAGATAATCTAAACCAGAATAATAAATATTATTTAAAACAGTGTCGTCTGGCAGTATAGGGGGGCGTTTAGCAAAAGCTGTATTGGGCTCTATGGTTAATTGATACCATGAGATATGTTTAGGAGCAAAGTTTACGGCTAGTTCCAAGTCTTTTAGGGCACTCTCATGAGTTTGTTCAGGTAAACTATGCATAAGATCTATATTAAGATTGAAATCTAAGTCTACAGCTTTTTTAATGGCATTAATAGCCTGAGTACTGTCGTGAATACGACCTAATAATTTTAGACTAGAATTATTAAAAGATTGTACACCTATTGATAACCTGTTGATGCCTATATTTTTAAATTCAGTAAATTTTTTACTTTCAAAAGTGCCTGGATTGGCTTCTAGAGTTATTTCACAAGAATTTGGGATGGTAATAAAATTATTAATTTTATTTAATAAATTGGATACAGCTGGCGCAGAAAACAAACTAGGAGTGCCACCGCCTATAAAGATACTGTGTATTAATGGTTTTATCGAGTGGCTAGAATTATTAAGCTCTAGATATTGCAGAGTCTGAGTTAAATCTAAATATAAAGCAGTTATGTAATCTTGTTCTAATATATTGCTTATATTATTATTTGTAACAAATTTTGCTTGATGTGAATTAAAGTCACAATAAGGACATTTTTTTATACACCATGGGATATGTATATAAAGGCTAATGGGAATATGCTGTGTCATATATAACAGGCTTATGTTGTTTTCCTGGGTAATTCATTGGGAGTATTTCTACAGGCGTTGTCAGTTTTAAATTAGGGATACTATCAATTTTATACTCTAGTTCGACAAAAGAAGCTTGCCATCCGTATTTTGGTGTAGTTATAGGGATGTTGTAAGAATAGTGTGTAGTTTTATTATCAAAATTAACTGCTTCAGGGGATAATGTTAGTGGTTTATATTTAATGCCAGTAGAGAATCTAAAATCACGTTTGTTTTGATTGTGCGCTGTATATAAAGTTAAATGTTCTGGTTTTGTATTTGTTGTGATAATAAAATTATAAGTATTATTAGTGTTATGTTGAGTTGATTGAGCTAAAATTAGATTGCTGGTAATTTCAGGTATTGACAGTTTATTTGGATTATTAATTAAATAAGTATAAGTTAAAATTGCTTCGCCGAGGGTTTTGCTGTTAATGTAATGCGGGGAATTAGGAATAAATTGTAAATATTTTTTTCCTGGTAGAGAATTAAAATAAAATTTAGAGGAATCAGGGACAAAGAAGTCATCGCCGCTTGCTAAAATAAGATATTTATCAATAGATAATTTACCAGAATATTTACTTGGGGAATATTTTGATAAATACTGAAGGGGGTCATTGATTTGCATTAAAAAATTATTATTCTGGTTGTTAATTTTATTTAGTATATTGTTTTCTTTATAGTCTTTTAGAGCTATGGGCCATTCTTGATAGGTATTAAATATATGTTTTATTACTTGGTTGGTATTTAATATATCTATTACAGCTGGAATAATGGCTTTAACACGAGAGTCTTGTAAAGCTGTAAGCCATGTTGTTAATCCTCGTTTTGATAGTCCAGAGACAATAAAGTTATTAATTTTGAACTCTGGATTGGCTGTTATATTATCCATCGTTTTTACAACTGCTTTTACCATGGGTAAATAGACTGGATAGTATTTGTTATTAACGGGATCTGTAAGAAATTTTGCTGCTGTGTAAGCTGTTATGCCGTCTTCAGCTCGTGGTTTCCCGCCTAGAATTAGATATTGATTCGGTATGTCTTGGAGATCAATGACAAGAGTTTTAGTTTGCTCAGCTATTTTAGCAAATTCTAATGGATAAGTTCTGGTTTCAGTCCGGGGAGTTTTATTTGGCTCGTATCTCGTACCACCGTTTACCCATAGTAAAGCAGTATGATGCTGCAAATCTTTAGGAAGATAGATATCTACTTTATGTTGCCAAATCTTTTGTTCAGATTTTGGAGACGTTTTAGGCCAAATTTGAGATTGAAAAGTATATTCTAGTTTAGTAACAGATTTAGTAACAGAATCAGAATATTGAGATTTTTTAATTAAAACTAGATTAGTATCTATAGGCTCTATGATAGCGAGATAATCTTCAATAGTTTGCTGGTAATTATATTGAGAATAATTAGGACTAGATAAAATGAACAAGAGAAATAATAAACATCTTGAAATTTTCATAATTATATTAATTAGTATGCAATCAAAATAAAAAGATTATACCAAAGTTATCAAAAGTTATTAATAGATTGCTAAATATTAAGCTAAATATTAAAAAGAGTTTGATATAATATATTGAAATTATATAATTGCTTTGATAGGATTACACTCGCCCTTAATATATTGGGTGATATGTTAGTGGTTTGGTTTTAGATACTCAGCAATTAATAAACGATTAGTTGCCCATATAGCTCAGGCGGCAGAGCACTTCCTTGGTAAGGAAGAGGTCACCGGTTCGACTCCGGTTATGGGCTCCAAAAGATGAAAAGATGATAGAATACGAGGTAATTTAAATGGCAAAGCAAAAATTTGAACGCACAAAACCCCATGTAAACGTGGGCACGATAGGTCACGTAGACCATGGTAAGACCACGTTGACAGCAGCGCTAACGAAGGTAATGGGAGAGAAGCATG
>JAGOUU010000091.1 GCA_018061105.1 Gammaproteobacteria bacterium | reverse complement strand
TTTCCATAAATCTGCAAAACTTAAAGGAATAGTTGCAGGTGCAGTAAAAGGATCTGTGACTGTATTAGTAATTTTTTGTGCATAATCTGCATCTGATGAATTAACACATTTCCAGCCTTGAGCTGTCATGGTTTGGCAAGAGCTGCTACAACCTTTAGTGCCGTCATTGTTATTTACGCCATTAACAGTTCCTAAATCGCAAGTTTCGCCTTGATCAATTACACCATTGCCACAAGTTGTTGCTGGTGGTGCTGTCTGAGCAAATAGTGAAATTGACATAGCTGTTACTGCTGCACCAATCAGAAACTTATATTTATTATGAGACATATTCACTCCAGTTATTTGTTTGTATAATTCTTCTAACTATAAATATATATCTTTTTGACGAATAATCAAGGTAAATAGATTAAATAATTGACCTATGTTCTTACACTGAAATAGCAATAAAGAGGTTAAGGTGTGTTCTTGCAGTTACACTGATAATCTGTTGAAGAAAATGCACTAGCGACAAGATCGTAATCAAGCAAACCAAAGGTGTTTGCAGGTATAGCAGAGCCGTTAGTACCATAGAGGGTAGAATATGTAGTTTGTAGAGTAGGAGATAAGCTAAACATTGTTTCTATACTTACTGTTTTATTTAGTTCTTTAAATCTTGTTATATCTTTGGCGTATTGCGCGCATAAAGGCCCAAAACCAGTTACAGGAGTAGTATTACAGTTAACCTGCTTTGCTACTATAGAAGAAATGTGAGTAACGCCTGTTGGAATACTAGGAGTGCTTGCCCCTGGAGCCAGTTGTAATTGTATAGTGTTACCTAAGACTGCCCATAAATCAGCAAGGCTCAATTGCGTCGAGACTGGTGTTAAAAAAGCAGCATTGGGATTACTTGCTGTTGCCACAGTGTTCGTTACATTAGTAGCATAGTTTGGTGTGTCTGCTGCAGCACATTTCCAACCAGTTTGTATTGTGCAGCTCGTAGCATCGCAGCCAGTATTCGGACCATTTTTTGTTCCCAAATCACAAGCTTCACTCCCCTCAAGGATTCCGTTGCCACATACTGGAGCTGGAGCAGCAGGTGTTGTTGTTTGCGCAAAGGTTAAACCAGTTACGATCACTAAACTTGCCCCAAGAATTAGATTAATTTTATTATTCATATAAATAAACTCCAATAAATTAATATAGTTTCTATTCTGATATCAAATATACTATTAGCATTTAACATCTAGATTTGTCACTTGTGCCTTAGTATTAAGATTAAAATTAGTAAACTGTGTTCCAGCAACGCAACCAGATTGAGTTCCTGCCGGTAATGCACTAATAGGTATCGTATTATTTAAATCTTTAAACCTATTTATATCGAGAACATATTGCTCACATAGAGATGCCCATGTAGCTGGTATAGGAGTAAGAGTACAAACAGCACCCGCATCTGAATTCGAAATATGTGTGACATCAGTAGCAGGGCTCTGACCAGTAGCATATGTTAGTGGTCCTGATAAAAGCTTCCAAAGATCGACCATGCTTAAGCTTTTACTAGGTGCTTTAGTTGGATCGGGGGTTCTGATAACAACGTTACTGTCGTAGTTGTTATCATTGAGACATGTCCATCCTGGTGTAACAGTTTTGCAGTCTGTAGAACAACCGTTTGCAGGAATGTTTCTGCTAACACCACTAGAATCACTCCCAAGATCACAAACTTCTGCAGTACTGGTGTCTATTATACCGTCACCACAGGTGGAAGTGGCTTGCTGTGAAAGGCCCGTATTAGACATCAGGGCTACAGTAGTAGCAATCAATAGGTTATATTTTAGTTTGTACATATCCATCCTCACACACATCTAATTTATGTTATATAAGTAAATATAGATGACGCCTGGAAACAATCAAGCTAAATAACTATATAAAATTCTATGGAGTAGGATCACACTTAACCATATAATCAGTAACTGGTTGTTTAGTCGCAAGATTATAATTAAGTAGTTTGGTAGAGCCTTGAGTACATGTAGCAACTGGAGATAATAATTTTACTGGGATAGTAAGATTCATGTCTTTGAACGCATTAATATCAATAATATATTGATTGCAAAGATTTTCCCACCCAGAATCTATACTAGGTAGGCAATGTGTTCTAGCATCTGAATCGGATATATGGGTTAAGTATCTAGGAGGCGGGTTACCCTGAGCGGTCGTTTGAGTTGAATTGGTTAATAGCAGCCATAATTCACTCATGCTTAGCGGTCTCGTAGAGGTGGCAAAATTCGGATCTTGATCTTTTACACGTCGAGAAAAATCTTTAGTGGTATTGTAGAGACATGTCCAACCAGAGACAATTTGGCATGTAGCACTGCAACCGCTATCAGGACTGCCATTGATGCTAGCTCCAAGATCACATTTTTCATTTTCGCTAAATTGCACTATCCTATCTCCACAGTTTGGTGGAGTCGAAGTGGTTTGTTGTCCGTAGCTCCCAGAAGAGAAAGCTATGAAAACTAATGATGAAACAAGAATCCAGGATGTTAGCTTAGACATATAATATATTTATCTAATATTAAATATGATATATATTATAGTATATAAAAGTTGTGATTTATCAAGTTGACTTGTTAGGGATGGTTATAACTAACTGTGCGTTTATAAGTAATTATTATTTCCGTAATTAATTATTTTTAGCCTATTTGAAAGACGCAGCGCTCAATGATTCCAAAGCAACTGCAAGTTTCATTAGGGAATGATTCAGGAGCTTTGCATGTCCAGCCGCTTTTTACTGAAGGTGCATAAGCACCATTGGAATTTGTTTGCACAAAGCGAATGATTTCATATTGTTTATTAGGATCAGTATTGCTTGTAGAATTTTGAGCATAACCAAAGTCGCCTATATAATCACATTGGATAAATCCTGTAGAGTCTATTGTATCATGCGATTTGACCCAGCTAGCAGCTAGGAATTTTTTGACCACATAAGAACGCCCACTGCCAATTTGAGGAGCAACAAAATAACCACTCCATCTTGGAACGCTAGTTTTCCATTTATATTCTCCAGAGATACGTGAAATAGTTGTTATATCTGGGCAGGTTGCAGCTTTAGAATATAGACTAACAAAAGCCAAAGATAGCATAAAGAAAGTTAGAAATAACTTAATCAAAGTTCCCATAATGTTTCTAATTATTAGAGCGGTGGCAGTATTATATTATAAATATAACACAGGAACCAAAATTATGAAGGTTAATTTTCAAAATTTATTTTGGGTAAAGATCTGATAGAGTTTTCAGATTACTGGAATCAGTTTTTTGCTTCTGAAATGTTTGAAATAGATTTTCGATTGCTGGTAAAACTTTTTTAATAAAAAAATCTTTATCCCAATTTTCTTTATTGTTGCTGTAAACAGAACTTAGTAGGCAATTAATATTTTCTTGGTTATCTAAGGGTAATTCTTGTTTGAGCCATCCGAGTGAGTTTATGCTAGTATTATTATTAGCAATATTGTTAGTGCTCTTGCTAATAAGTAAAGCGTCTGCTATAGTGACAAGTTCTTTATAGATTTGTTCTTGATTTGTTTGGGAATTCTGGGCTGTATTTTTTAGTTGTTTCAGTAAAGGTTTAATTTGAATATTACTAATTTGAGTAGTAGGCTTAGTATTGCTTACTAGTTTATTTTTTTGCTTATCATTGAGCGCCCAAAGAAGGTAGATAATAACTAAAAAAAGTAAACCAATGATACCTAATAGCCCATAGAGTAGAGTGTAGAAATTATAATTATTAGTTTGATCGGTTTTATTGATTTGATGTGTTTGTACTGGAGTAACTGGAGTAACTGGAGTAACTGATGTATTTTGCGTGCTTAATACTTCACCTTGCACATTAAGTGTTTTGCTAGCAAGATTTAATTCCTCGGCTTTTTTAGTTTTATTATTCCACCAGACAAACTTTTGCTCAGGGAAAACTAGTTGCCCAGGCTGTGTGGTTATATAAGTAATTTTTTGTGATAGAGTGCTATTTAAGCCAGTGCTGGATGGATTATTAGAATATTCTGGTTTGTCTACGTAGGCTTTATAATTGTTTTGAGTATTACTGCTATTGGTGTTGATATCAAAAGGTATCGGTAAATTTTCTGCTGGTATATTCAGTCCGGAGAATGTTACAGTTCTTTGAATAGCTTCACCAACAGGTATGTTTTGATTATTAAACGACCAGGTGTCATCAAGAGTCATTTTGTTTGCTGGAAGCCAGTGAGTTAGCGAGAAATTAGTTGGCTGTGGCAAAACATTAAGAGGGATTTCAGGGGTAGTACGGCTAAACGGTAGCCATTGTTGTTGATAGAGAGAGAATATATCATAATGCTTATTTGCATTTTTTAGCTTTACTCCTGAAACAGTAAACATAGGTAAAAATTGCTTGCCGGCAGTATTATAAAACCCTAGGTATTTTACTTGGAATAAATTATATCTTTTATTTTTATAAAAAATCTGTTTATTGTACTCGTCTAGTTTATAAAGCGTGTACCCACTTTGTTCTGGACTATTTAATTCAAGATTACGAGCAGTTATATTAGTTGAAATATAAATATTAACTGTAATAGTAATAGGTGCTTTAACATAGATTGATTGATCATCTGCTTCAATATTCATGAATATATCAGTAGCCTGATTGGGATCAACAGTATTTTCAGTTATTTTGACAGTAATTGGTGCTGTTTTTTGTGAACCTAAGCTAATACTTGGGATAGTTAAGACACCTGTTTTTTTAGCTTGCAGGCCAATTACCCACTGGAGCTTACTAGACGATTGACCATTAATAATAGAATGCGAAACTTGTTTTGCCTGGCTTGAAATTTTAAAATCTTGGGTTAAATTACTTATATCGAGCTGGCTATCCGTAGGTTGTTCAACAGTTATAACAAGCTCAATAAGATCATCAGTTGAGAAACTCGCGAAACCGTTTTGGTTGATGTTTTGATTGTTATGTGGTTCGTTTTGAATGGACGCAGTAATGCTAGCAAAAAAATGCATACTATAAATGCAGCTTGCTAATATAAAGATTTTTAGCATGTTCATAATCGATTATCGTTGTTGGTCACGCCAATACTCATATTGTAATTGATTTCGCAGATAAATAGCAGGATTATCTGGAATTTTATTTAACCATTTTTCTAAATTTTTATCAGTTTTGTCAGTTTTATCAGCTTTTTGCTGCTTTTCAACTTGGTCTTCTTTAGGTTTATTTTCAGTTGGGTTATTTTTGTCTTGTGATTTATTTTGATTAGGTTGAGATTGATTTTCTGATTTTGATTTTGATTGGTTGTTATCTTGGGATTTGTTATCAGAATTTTGATTTTGCTGGGTTTTTTTATTTTTCTGATTTTGTTTTTGCTTTTGGTATTGTTCTAGCAGCTCTTTATTAAATTTGGCATCTGAATTATTAGGATCTATTTTTAAAGCTTTATCA
>JAGOUU010000090.1 GCA_018061105.1 Gammaproteobacteria bacterium | reverse complement strand
GCAACGAAAGCAATTTTACCGCTATCATTAGCACCGTAGCTTTGACACTTTGGGCTTTCATTGGTCTAGAAAGTGCTTCAATTCCCGCTGAGAGTATCAATAATCCAAAACACACTATACCTCTAGCTACTATGTTAGGTACAATCATTGCTAGCGTTATCTATATTTCTAGTACTGTAGCTATTATGGGCTTAGTTCACCCCAGTATATTAAAAACTAGCTCTGCGCCATTTACTGTTGCCGCTGATGCGCTATGGGGGCCAATTGGTGGCATAATCATTGGTCTTGGGGCTATCATAGCCTGTCTTGGGGCTATTAATGGCTGGACGCTTATTCAAGGACAGATTTCTTATGCCATGGCCAACGATGGTCTGCTACCTACAGTATTTAGGAAAAAATCAAAACGTGGAGCGCCCTACGTTGCCATTATTTGCTCAAGTTTAATTACGACGCTAATTGTAGTGGCTAATTACGGTGGTACTTTGATAACAATGTTTAAATTTATTATTGAGCTTTCTAGTATTCAAACTTTGATTGCTTTTTTATTTTGCGCCATCGCTAGAATTTTATTATTAAATAAAACAAAGCAAAGCTATAAAACTAAAATTTTGGTTATATTATTATCTATCACGGCTTTTATTTATGGCATATTTGCTGTTGCAAGTTCAGATTATGCGATCGTATACTGGTGTATGTTACTCATGTTAATAGGCCTACCAGTTTATACTCTGGTAAAAAATAAAAGTAATCATGCACGCACTTGAAATAACAAATTTAACTAAAACATATCAAAATAAAAATTCATCTATACATGCTCTCAAAGGCATTAACTTCGTTGTCAAACAAGGTGACTTTTTTGCGCTATTAGGCCCAAATGGTGCCGGCAAATCAACAACAATAGGCATCATTGCATCATTAGTGAACAAATCTAGTGGCCATATCAAAGTTTTTGGTGTCGACATAGAACAAGACTGGTCAAAAGCAAAGTCTTATATTGGCGTTGTTCCGCAGGAGATTAATTTTAATCAATTTGAGACTATAGAGGATGTAATTTTAAATCAAGCCGGCTTTTTTGGGATCTCACGCCAAAAAGCAAAGCCTTTAGCTGAAAAATATTTAAAACAACTAGGCTTGTGGGATAGAAGACATAGTAATGGCCTATCTTTATCAGGCGGCATGAAGCGACGAGTCATGATAGTTCGGGCGCTGATCCATGAGCCAAAATTATTAATTCTCGATGAACCAACAGCTGGCGTAGACATAGAACTTCGGCGATCTCTTTGGGATTTCATCACTAATATTAACAAACAAGGCACGTCAATTATTTTAACCACGCATTATTTAGAAGAAGCTGAAAATTTATGTAAAAATATTGCAATTATTAATCATGGTAAAATAATTATTAATTCTGATTTAAAAACTTTTTTAACCCAATTAGACAAAGAGTATTTTTTATTTTTTACTCAAGATCCCCTAGATATAAATTTAACTCTGGGCAGTTATAATTTTAAAATTTTAGATTCTAATACTATTGAAGTTGAAGTTCCTAAAGCAACGCCTATTAATAATTTGTTTCAAATTTTTTCTGAAAAAAATGTTGTTATTACTTCGATGAAAAACAAGTCTAATAGATTAGAAGAATTGTTTTTTGCTTTGACGAAAAAGCAGTGAATTAAACAGCTGGCACCGGAGTTTCAGATCTCATCACTCTCTGGCAAAATTTTAGATATATAACCATATTATGAACGCCCTTCTCCGATTTCATTTACCATGTTTTTTAAAACTGGGTTATTATAAAAACTGCCAGTAAACGCATCAGCGCTATTATTATAGGCTGCTAGAGCCTGTAATAATGTTTCTTTTGCTGAAGGATCGTAGACTAAATGTAACCTATTGTCTAAACGCCGTAATAGTTCTTCGACTAGTTTAACATCCCATTTTTGCTGGCTATGACTCGGACTCGCAACGTCTACCAGCACATGAGGAACCTGTAACTTATTATTATTTAGCTTATTAGCAATACCTTGTAAATCTAAGCCTTCAGTTACATAATTATTAACTTGTTCTCCCCACTTTTGCATAAACTCGTATAACTCTAAGACTGATGTAATAGTATCAGTTCTAGTTTTTGCAGTAGTTAATTGATCCTCGTCCCATAATCCCATATTAGCATGCGAAGATGGCTGATAATGAGACTGATTTAACGCAGCCATTAAATCATGGGCAGAATAATGATGATAATGTTTTTCTTCTATTTCTTTGCCTACATCTATCGCTAAGTTATTTGCAGCAATACGCTTGAGCACTTTTTGTAATTGGCTTAAAACCCACTTACCCCCCTCTGGTGCAAGTATTTTTGACTGATTGAGCATATCAACCATCTTACGTTGTGATAAACCTTTTTTTTGATATTCTGCAATAACTGGCTGTAAGATCAGGGCAAATAAAACTGAGTTTTCAGTTTTAATTTTATTAAATGGCGAAATAGCATTCGCAGCATTAGGGTTGCCTAGTTTACGGTTTGTCAACTTTAACCCACGCTTGATACTAGCCGAATGCTGCTTGCTTTGTTGGGTAACATACTGCCTGACTACCGATAGCGCTGAAGGTGTAACAAGCTGTTTATCTACGCACACAAAGTCTAAATGCTCTGTACATAGAAGATTATAGAATGCTTCTTGGCTAATTAAGCCATTTAATTTTACAATGACTAATTTAGCGTGATTTGTAAGGGCAGATTCTATTGCTTTAATAAGTTCAGGAAAGTGTTTTGGTTTGGTTCTCTTAAGGTGAATGTCGATAAATTCTCCCATAACTTCTAGAGCATGGGATTGAGCCTGAGAATCGCTAGCTAGCCAACGAGCAAAATCAGATCGTTGCTGTTCTAACTTACTTCCAGGTTGTTTCGCCACAAGATTAGTCCAGTAATAAACTACAAGCTTATTGTTCCCAGCTGTGCTTTCCCTGTCAGTATCCATAGACTAAATATCCTAATAGTTTTATAGTTACATTCTATAGCTAAGATTATAGAATTGACAATAGGTATTATCTATTAATTATATTTAATTATTTAATCAGTATTCGTTCACCAGTTTTTATCTAACGATAATTTTACTTATTAAGCCATGTACCAAATCTAGACCAGCGAATGTTCTTCCAATTGAATTGGTCCCAGCTCATCCAGATAACTATTGCTTTACCTTCAAAATTAGATTCCGGAACAAACCCCCAAAAACGACTATCATCGCTGTTATCACGGTTATCACCCATCATCAAATATTGACCCTGTGGAACAGTGAGATGAAAATTTTGAACTGGGACAACTTTACGGGTGAAGATATTATGTTTTATACCAAAGATTTCTTCTTGATAAGTCTCAACCGGCCAAGAATTAACACCGTCATTGGTATCCGTGCTGGCTTCTAATAATCTATATTTTGCTGGAATGCCATTAACAATTAATTTTTTATCTACATAGTCTATTTTATCGCCTGGTATACCAATAACACGTTTAACCATCCAAGTTTTATTATCAACAGGAGTCCTGAAAATGGCAATTTCCCCATTTTTTGGTTCACCCATAGGAAAAATTTTTGCTCCCCATACCGGTAATCGTAAACCGTAGACAAATTTATTGGATAAAATAAAGTCCCCTGGTAAGACAGTTGGCTCAAGAGAACCTGTTGGGACTTTAAAGGGTTCAAATAAAAAAGAACGTAAGATCAAAACAAATAACAAAACTGGAAAAAATGAGCGAGAATACTCAATAATTTTTGATATTCTAGACTCTGGTAAGTTTTGTTTAGAATAAAATACATAACAGTATATTTTATCCACTAACAAAATAAAGCCAGTAGCAACGGCGGCGGTTAATAGCCAAAACGGAAAGTCTATATTCATATATATGTTATTTTAATATGTTATTTTAATGCTAATGCTTGAACTCTTAATACTTTTTGTTTTGTATCAAACCAAGGTAACACGGCCATAAACTGTACTAGTAGCTTGTTAGCCCCGGCGTTAGCAGCGATACTTTTAGCCTGATCTATAGCATCAGTCTGGATTTGAAAGATATTATTTTGCTCAGAAAATGGCATAGTAATCGTAATTAAACCTACTTTGCTATACAATAAATAATTACTAAAATTATTATTTTCTATAAGATTAACTTTATTTTTATCTTCAATCGGTTTTAAATTTTCGATTTCCGGAAGGTACATCGCACGAGTAGATATAGCAACTGCTGGCTTGACTAAAAACAAGAACACTATAGATATGGTTAAAACCAACCATGCAAGCAAATCACGGCGATAATCAGAGGTATTACTCATAAATTTATAGCATCCATAAATCCACATATAAAATTATCATAAATAATATAACTTAATCTAACCACATTCAAGTTATAAGTTATTTTAATTCAGCTAAATTCATAAAATAATCCAATGATTTTGGGTTAGCCAAAGCTTGTTTATTTTTTACTTCTAGGCCAGCAATAACATTTTTTACTGCTAGCTCAACTAATTTGCCACTAGAAGTCCGAGGTAATTCAGGTGCTTGTATGATCACAGCTGGGACATGCCTTGGAGAGGCTCCAGATTTTATTTCTTGCTTAATTTTCTGAGATAAATCTTGATCAAGCTTTAGATTATTTTTTAAAACAACAAATAAGACTACTCTTTCATCATTATTATATAATTGGCCAACTGCTAGGGCTTCTAAGACTTCAGGCATTTTTTCTACTATAGCATAAATTTCTGCTGTCCCGATTCTTACACCCGATGGATTTAATACAGTATCTGAACGGCCGTAAAGAATTACGCCATCGTGATTAGTTAATTTTCCATAATCTCCATGCGCCCAGATGTTATTAAATTTTGCAAAATAAGCATGGTAATAAATTTGACCATCAGGATCGTTCCAAAAATATAAAGGCATCGATGGAAATGGCGCAGTACAAACTAATTCTGCTTTTTGATTTTTTACTTCTTGACCATCTTCGTTATAAAATCTTACTGCTAAACCTAAGCTACGTGATTGTAATTCACCAATATAGATAGGCAATATGACATTTCCTAAAGCAAAACAACCCAGGAGATCTGTTCCCCCGCTGATAGAACATAAGGCAACATCTTGTTTAATATTGCTATAAATATATTTATACTGCTCAGCCATTAGCGGCGAGCCTGTCGATAGAATCATGCGTAAAGTAGATAGTTTTAGAGTGCTATTATTTTTATTATTAAAAATAATTTGGTTTTTTTCCAAACTGGCAAAATATTTTGCGCTAGCACCAAAAACAGTTATGCCATATTGATCTATTAAATTAATTAAACTGTCTTCTTGCGGAAAATTAGGTGCTCCATCATATATTAAAATAGTCGCGCCTAGTCCAAGGGCGCTCAATTGCCAATGCCACATCATCCAGCTTGTTGAAGTAAAATAGAATAATTTATCTTGTGGCGATAAATCATGATGCAATAAATGTTCTTTAAAATGCTCTGTTAAAACACCACCGGCTCCATGGACAATACACTTTGGCTTGCCCGTCGTACCTGAAGAGAAGACTATATAGACT
>JAGOUU010000089.1 GCA_018061105.1 Gammaproteobacteria bacterium | reverse complement strand
AATCAAGTTCTTGAAGCTGAAAATCTGCTTAAAGCATCTTCACACTGGTTACGCCATACAGGTATATCTGATAGCATTAATAAATATGAACGTCCTATTGCCCATGTACGTGATGATGCTGGTCATGCATCTATTGCTACAACTGATAGGTATAATGATATAACATTATTAGAACGGCATAATTCTGCCAGGAAAAGTAGAATTGAATTCTAGTCTAATAAACAACCAGTTGTCTATTTATTATAGAAATAATTAATAAACTGTCTAATTTTTGGCTGTATAAAACGATGCTTTTGATAGTACATGTATAACGGAATTTCAGAATTGAGATAATCACCTAATACTTCTACTAATGTACCTTTACGCAACTCATCTTGAATTATATAGTTATGCAATTGCACAATACCCAACCCTAAAAGGGCGAATTGTTTTAATAATTGCGCATTATTTACTGCCAGCTTGGGCTCAAGATTAACTATTGTTTTCTTGTTTTTTAAATCAGCGATTATATATTTCCCCGAACGGCCAAGATGATTAATATATTGATGTTGTTCTAAATCTTTTATAGATTTTGGTATGCCATATTTGTTGAAATACTGAGGAGCAGCGCAGAGTACATAGCGCGTCTTATCAATCGGCCTTGCAACTATATCTAATGGAGCTGGCCAATTAACACCAAATACGATATCGATTTGCTCAGCACGTAGATCAGTAATTCGTTCTTCAGTAATTAACTCAATTTTTACTTCAGGAAAATCTTGTTGGTATTTTATTAATATTGGTAATAATTTAGTTTCAGCCCAATAAGGATTACAGCTAATCCTAAGAGTTCCCGTTGGCTTAGCGTTAAAGCTAGATAGTAAACCTCTGGTGAGTTCTAATTCATTTTTAAGGTTTTGACATTGAGCAAATAATAACTTGCCTTCATCAGTTAGCTCTACTTTTCTTGTACTGCGAATAAACAACGGAATCTTTAAAGAACTTTCTAGAAATTTAACAGTTTGACTTACAGCTGATTTAGAAAATCCTAGCGTTTTTGCAGCAATTGTAAAGCTAGCAGTATCGGCGACTGCCATAAATATTTCAAAATGTTGTAAGCTTGCAGTATCCATAATTACGTTGTTTATTTTTACTTAACAATTGTTAATAATATTATATATTGTTTATTCGGTCAAGATCGTGGATAATACAATTATTGTTTACAATTCAAGGCATCTTAAATATTATGAGCTCTTTTAAAATTGCATTATTGTTAAGTTATATTTGTATTGCTTCTATTTCAGCATCTATTATTACGCCAGCCTTACCACAAATTGAGGCTGTATTTTCATTAAAAAATGGAGCTATAGAATGGATAGTTGCAATTTTTTTATTTGGCTATGTTATTGGCCAATTAGTTTATGGCCCATTAGCTAATAGATTCGGCAGGATAACAGCACTTAGAAGCGGGTTAGTAATAAATATTATTGGTATATTAATATGCATAACTGCAAATTACATATTAGATTATAACATTCTATTATTAGGCCGATTTTTAACTGCGCTTGGCTCTGCGGCTGGCCTATCTTGTACCTTTATGTTAATTAATGAATTATTATCAGTAGAACGAGCTAAACAAACTATGTCCTTTACAGTAGTGTCATTTACTGTCGGGATTGGTCTTGCTATAACTGCAGGTGGCATAGTAACTCAATATTTAAATTGGTCATATTGTTTTTGGGGTTTGTTGATTCACGGTGCTTTGATGTTGATATTCACATGGCAATTTCCAGAAACACTCAAGCAATCAATAGAATTAAATGTTAGCACCATTATATCTAGATATGTTGTGGCACTTAGAAATAAAAACCTATTAATATTTTCTTTGGCAGTTGGTTTCGTATCAGCAGTTTCTTATTGTTATTCTGTAGCAGGACCAATTTATGCTCAAACAAACCTAAATCTTACACCTGATCTCTATGCTTATTGGAATTTATTAAATATTATAGGTATGTTATGTAGCGGTTACTTAAGCGCATATTTAATGAAAAAATACAGCCCAGAAAAAATTCTATCCTTCGGACTACTGTTATTAGCTCCTTGTTTATTATTTTTGGCATTGATAGCTTTTATTCAAAATATTCTTCCATTATGGTTTTTTATTAATACTATGTTCTTATATTTATTCAGTGGAGTTATTTTCCCTGCAGGCTCATATTTAGCTTCTAATACACTTAACGATAAAGCTAGTGCTTCTAGCATGATGTCTTTTATAAATATGAGCTCAGCAATGCTTGCTGTTATATTTATGAGCTACGTCCCTTTATGCACGATATCATCATTTAGTATAACACTAACTGGATTCTACTTTTTAGTGATCAGTTTATTAATCTGTAATAGAGAATTATTGTAATAATTACTTCAACTTTTTTCTAAAAAACACTCTATCATGACCTTCAATGTGAGCCTTAATACGCCCTATTTCTGAATAACCATTTTTAATATAAAAATCCACAGCCTGAAATGAATAAGTATCGGTTGTAGAATAAAATATATTACGATTCAGCCCTTCTTGCTCTGCAGCGAGCACTAACTTTGATCCAATATCTTGACCTCTCCATAATTTATCGACCCATAATATCTCGATAAATATTGAACTTTTTTCGGCGTTGACTAGAACACCGCCAATAATTTGATCTTGGTGATAAGCAAAGATGGAATATTGTTCATCTTTACCCACTTTTTCGACATTAAATTGATATAATTTTTCTTTTATAAATTCATTTTTTTCTTTATCTGGAGATAAGTCTGTTTTAATTACTACACTATCAGAACTACTCATAATTAACCTCATTATTTAACTTATAGCTAAGCTCATAAAATTATTAAAAGAATGTATTATCATGCACGCCCACAAAGACTTTGATTTCTTTAAAACAAAACCCAACAAGAGGCTTAACCATAGAATAGAGCTAGTATTTTGTAGTATTTCAATAATACCTAAATTTTGTCCAATAATCCAAACTGGCAAATGCATAATTATAAATAATATTGTACTAATTAGATTAGCTGCCAAAAAAGTAGAGATTGCTTCAATCTTTTGCAATAGACACCCTCTAAAAACGATTTCTTCGCTAAGACCTACTAATAATATTATATTTAACCAAATGCTTATGGGCAAATCCAAACTAATACTAAAGGTATTATTAAGGTAATAAAGTATCAAGCAACGTAATATACATAATGCTACGCCTAATGCCACTCCAACGATTACACCTTGTTTAATATTATTTTGTAGTTTTAAATATTTAAGAGGATTCTTTTTTAAAGTCAATGAAAATACTGGAAGTGTCCATATGAATAACCTAAGAATTAAACCAAGAATATAGCTATCTTTAACTTTTGTATAAAAGTTTAATATACTTCAAATGTATGTGCTAGGATAAAGACGGTAAAGAATATTAATACTTCAATAATAATATACTTATTTTGTAAGCGTCAATTAAACCCACCTTGATTATTTTTTGAATATTTAAATTTTTAATTTAAAAATGAATTAGTATAGGCCTGTTTTAATAACTGCGGCTCTATAAATTGTGGCAGTAGCGCCTTGAGATCGCTTTTATCCCAAGAGCGCATGTTGGCTAGTACATATTTAAAATATGCATATGGTTCAATTTGGTTTAATTTGCAAGTTTGAATAAGGCTGTAGATAACTGCGCCAGCTTCAGCGCCTTCTGGGCTACCAAAAAAGAGCCAGTTCTTGCGTCCAAGCACAAATGGCCTGATTAAATTTTCAACAATATTGTTATCAAGCTCAACCTCACCATTATCAATATATTTAATTAATTCTGGCCAGTGTCTTAGTGTATAGCTGATTGCTTCACCAATTGGGCTTTTTGGTGGCACAGCAGCAGATGAATCATCAAGCCAAATTTTAAATTTATTTAATACTGGTAAAGCTAGTTCTTTTCTTAATTTTTTACGCTGTTCAAAACTAAGATTGTTTTCTCTGGCTTGTTTTTCAACAGCATATAATTTAGCAATAAAATTAACCGCCATATGCGCTTTTCCTGGCTTATTTTTATTAGCTTTAACAATATCAGAGAACTTACGTCTAGCATGAGACCATGCATAAATATAAAGCAATCAGTGTAGATGATTTAAATTGCATATACCCACTATATGCATCACTTTGTAGTGCCCCAATAAAGTTTTCTAAAAATACATCTGCAGCAGTACCAGCTCTTGTTTCATGGTATTCAAATATAACGCCAGGCTTATCAGGTGGGCCACCTTTAAATACCCACATGTAAGATTTTCTTGTATTAATGCGGCCAGGCTCATTTAGAACCTGCAACGTTGTTTCATCTGCTTGTATATAACTAGAGCTAACAATGTGATTTTTTAGCAAGGGTAATAATGGGCTTAACAGTTCGCCGCATTTTATCATCCAGTTTGATAAAGTGGCTCTTGCTATATCAACTCCCATTCTTTGCAGTATCTTTTCTTGTCGGTAAAGCGGTAAGTGGTAAGTGGTCTTCATATTTACTAATTAATATTTCAGCCAAAAGTCCAGGAGTTGCAATGCTTTTTGGTATTGGTAGCTTAGGCATTGGGGCAGATTTAACCATTTCTTCGCAGTCTCTGCATGCATATTTAATACGCACATGCTCAATAACTTTAACTTGTGCTGGTATCCACTCAAGCTGTTCGCTTTTATCTTCACCAATCTTGTGCATTTGGCAGCCGCAGCTACAAGTTTTCTCAGCATCGCTTAAATCATGAATAATTTGCTCGCGAGGTAAATCTTTTGGAAGTGGTTTACGGCCAACTTTTTTGCGAGTATGCGCAGCTATGGTGATTTCTTCATCAGCTGTTTCTATAGCTGTTACTTCAGTTTGCTCTGGTAACATTGCTTCGTCAAATAAATCAATTTGGCCTTTGTGCTTTTCTGATTTAGAGGCGAATCGTGCTGCAAGTTGAGCTTGTAATTTTTATGACGCAACAGTTCTATTTCTGTATCTTTGTTTTCTATATCTGCAAGCAACGTTAGAACAAGCGACTGTAGCTCTACTATATTATCAGGTATTTTATGGTTTGTTTTCTTTGTTTGCATGCTGCATTATAACATACAACCTCATGAAAAATAACAATAAAACAACAGAAAGCCAGAAATAATCTTCGAATTTAATAGCAGTTTTGTTATCAATTCTAGCAAAATCAAAGCCTGATAATAACCAACGTAGTTGCTTATGGCTAATCGATAAGGTGTGCATAGCAGATATTTTAGGAAATTTAAATTTATGTTCTTCAAGCCTTTTATATATCAATACAAGGCCGTCAAGGTCCCAAAACAATGCTTTTATTAAACTAGAAGCTTTATTATGAAAAATATACAAATCTCCAGACTGAGGCTTGCCGTTCAAAGCCTCTATAACTTCTACAGCCAAACCATTAATTGACTTTCTCATATCAACTGGCTCTAGAGCTACAAATATCTTCATGTCTTTTTTAGGCACTAGCATTGTAAAACTCCTAGAGCAGAAAATATTTTTTGTAAATTTTTAATGTCAACTTCTGCTGGTAATTCTAAATATATATTTTTATTTAAAAATAGTTTTACTAGTGGAGCAGCTGCTTGTTTATCAGTCCCGATAGCGATATCAATTATATTAACAGCAGCAAACGTGCTAGTCTTAGGCTCAATTGGGATTGCAATGGTATTTGAGAGC